>DASUNJ010000238.1:0-15942 GCA_036277235.1 Thermoanaerobaculia bacterium
CACGCCGGCACCTATCCACGACTATTTTCATCGATCTTCGGGTGCAGCGCAGCTGCATGAAAAACTCCCAGGGAAAGCCCAGACAGGCTTAGGCTTACTTACCTTTTTTCTCCTCGCCCTCGCCACCAAGCGCTGCTCCAACGCCACTCCTCCGCCCTCTCCACCAGCCCCGCCTTCACCGGATTCATGTCGATGTACCCGACCGCATTCGCAAAGTGACGGTCGTCGCGGATGAACCGATCGAAGTACTCCCGGAGCCAGAAGTCCCCGGATCGCTTCAAGATCGAGTTCGCCCGGTGAGCCGTGAACGACTTCCACGAATGCACGATGCCGGCAAGGGGCCACTCCTCCCGGGTCTCGACCAGGGCATGGACATGATTCGGCATGACACACCAGGCGATCAGCCGGTACCGTTGGTCGTCGAAGTGAAGCAAGGCTTCCTCCACGAGGGCTGCGATTCGTGGGTCCCGCAGCCAGCAGGCGCCATGGCCGGCGTCCTCGTGCTTGGCGATGAGCTTTCGGAGCAGGATCTCTCGAGGGTCCGACGCGGGGAGCCCTTCGGTCCAGGCCAGCTCGCCCCTCCACATACGGAGCACCTCCGCAGGGACGGCATCGCGCAGGCGAAACCCGAGAGACTGCACGAGAAGGGAGTCTTCAAAGTGAGGGACATAGCCCCTCGATCGCCACCCCGGAGGTAGTTTTCCCTGGGAGGGCGGACGTCTCGCCGGCTCTTCCCCCTGGAATGGCCGGCGTTCCGCCGATTCATCCGGACAAGCCGGCGAGGACGCCAGCGCTGCTCTGAAAAAGGGCGCTGTGCGACATTTTTCCCCAATCTTCGGGTGCCCCGCAGGGGCATGAGGAACTCCCAGGGAAGGCGCTCCCTGGCCAGGGTGGCGGTTGATCGTGCGGCAGGTGACTTCTTCTTGCGGGATGAGGCGGAGGTGTCTAGACATGATGCCTGTGTAGAGACGGAAAGCGGGCCGGAAATGTCATTCCTGGAAATACTGCATGTTGCGGACGGGAAGGCTAGACGGCCGAATCGCTGCGCTCAGCCTGGACTGGGTTACTCCAGGGTAGAGTTGCTCAACAGGAGGAGAACCGATGCCCAAGACTCGGGAAGAGCTGACGCGGCGCCGCAAGGAGATCCTGAACATCCTCGGCAGCGGCATCCGGGTCGAGAGCCTGGACGAGCTCGGGGACCAGCTCAAGGTGCGGGGGTTCCAGGTGACCAAGTCGAGCATCAGCCGCGACTTGAAGGACTTGGAGATCGTCCGGGTCGACGGCCACTATCAGATCCCGGCCCTGGATCCGGACGACAAGACGCTGCAGCGAATGGACGACTTCATCCGCGAGGTGGTCCCCTCGGGACCCTACCTGACGGTGATCCTGTGCACCCCGGGAGCGGGTCGGGCGGTGGCCACGGTCTTGAAGAGCCAGGAGTGGATGGAAATCACGGGTGTGGTGTCAGACAATGAGACGGCCGTCGTCTCCACGGCCAACAACTACGACCAGAAGCTCCTTCTGAGCAGGCTCAAGAGGCACTTCGGCCCCAAGCTCCGGGTGGGAAGCAAGGGTCACAAGGGCGCTCAATCACTCCAAACCCAAGAAGCACCAGACACATAGCGGCTGGGCTGGCTGACAACTCCCGGCGCCCGGAAGCCACTTACCTGCTCTCGGAAGTCACTTGCCTGCGCCAGGAGCTCCGATCGCAGGTGCCCAGCAGGAGAGCCCGCCGCGACCCCTGCCCTGATGCTGCCTTCGTGAATCGGTGTAGACTTTAAGAAGACGAGTCGAGGGTAAATGGAATGCCCACTGCGTGAGCCAGATCCTCGCGGAATTGATCCCAGTCGTTGCCCGCGCGCGCCAGCACGTGGGCCACGTCATACCATTTGGTAGTCGTCCGAGATTCTTCTTTGAGCCTGGCGGTGCTGAGCCCGTGCAAGGCAATCAGAGTCCAGAAGTCAACAAAGCCTTCGTTCTTCGCCTTCTGATGGGATTTTTCTGCCTCGCCTGCACGATTGTGCGCGTTGCTTCTGTCGGTTCCGCCCTTGATCTCAAGCGCAAGCTTTTTACGGCGGCCTTCGCCTGTCATCTCCTCCTCGACCCGAACGTCGGGGTCGGCGGCCAAGGTAATGAACACTCGCCGGCCTGACGCGTTGCGGACGATCGCCATTTTGTCAGTTCGGCTTTCTACCGCGTCACCAAGCGCCTCCACGATTGCCAAGAAAACATCCCGCGTAGCCTCTTGCCCGATGCGGTTGTTGTTGGAGCCCTGGAACTGCTGTCCAAGGGTTAGCAGCGGAAGCTCTTCGACGTCCTGCATCGTGATGGCAGGAGAGATCTGCACAACCAGCTCCGCCAGGGAGATGGCCATGGCTCGACAAAAATCAGGGAGCGCGCGCTCCTGTCTCTCCCTGATGATCCCCGAAATTTCCATGCTCTGGAACAGGGCCATTCCGGACGGGCTCGCATAGAAAGTCTTCTTGGGGATTCCCATCAACAGGCGATAGTACCCGACGAGCGTAGGCATCGCCTTGAGAACGACTGGGACCGGGAACACGAATTCATCCCTGATCCCGGCTGCCGCCAGGATTTGAGCGGCGTTCCTTGGCACGTATTGGGAAAGCTCCTTGCGCAGCACCGCCGGCTCGACCTTGCTCAGCGCCTCTGACAGCGCCTCGCGGAGCCATGTCTTCCGAGCTGCCGCCAAAAGCTGATGGAACGCGATCTGCCGAGACGAGTCAGGAGCCTTAATCTCGCCCATGAAAGACGGCACCATTGAGACGCTTCTCAGCGATGGAGACGTATTCCGGGTTCAGCTCAACACCAAAGAAGCGACGGCCAAGCGCCAGCGCCACAACGCCCGTGGTACCGGACCCGATGAAAGGATCCAGAATCAGATCTCCGGGGTTGCTCCCGAGGAGGACGCAGGGCTCGACGAGCGCCGTGGGGAATGTCGCAAAGTGGGCGTCCTTGAGGGCCTTGGTCTTGATATCCCACACGGCACGGGGATTACGCCCGTTGGGCCCACGGACGGCCTTGTGGTTGTACAGGTAACGCTCGCTCTTGCTCAACAGGAAAACATATTCATGGTCGCGAGTTGGACGATCCTTGACGCTCTCCGGCTGGCAGTTCGGTTTTTGCCAGATCAGATCGGCCCGCAGGTACCAACCGGCGGCTTGAAGCGAGAAGGCAAGCCGCCAGGGTATCCCAATCAGATCCTTGGGCTTCAAGCCTGCCGGCGTTGGGGGCCGAACGTTCATCGCCCGAATCGGGTTCTTGCGGTCCGGTGCTCGCCACGTCCTGCCGCCAGAGGTGTAGGAATCCCCGATGTTGAGCCAAAGGGTGCCGTCCGGCCGCAGAACCCGGCGCACCTCTTCAAATACCGCCGTCAGGTTTTGGAGATATTCGTCAATGGATTCCTCCAACCCTATTTGTCCCTCGATGTCATAGTTCCGCAGAGACCAGTAAGGAGGGGAGGTCACGCACGACTGTACGATTCCATCGGGCAACTCTTGAAGAATTTTTCGGCTGTCTCCCACCACCAACTGCGAGGTTGAAAGGTCCAGCGAATGCTTGCCCCCAGGCAATATGACCCTGACTCCGGAGCCGGTCATTGTTTCGTCCCCCAACCTTCTGCTCTTTGGTCATTTGCCGAACGTTGCCGCGCCGCTCCACCGTAAACCGGGCGTAAGAATCCTCTCACACCTGGATCTCGGAACGCAAGCAGAGCTCGGCGATTTACTCCAGCCGGAAGTACTTCGGCGAAGAGCCGACCTCGACCTCCCTGCCGCCCGGAAGGGCGACCCGGACGGGGCCGGCCGCGCTCCAGCCCACCGCCGCCTGCCCACCGTCCGGACGTCGGAGGAGCCAGAGCCGCGCGGGGGCCGGGACGGGGAGGACGGATTCCAGGCGGCTCCCCTCCAGCTCCCGGATCAGCGTTCGGAAAGCCTCGAAGGCAGGACGGCGCCGGAGCCCCACCGGATCGACGAGGCCGTAGCCCTTGGCGATCATCTGCCACCAGAAGACGCGCTCGACCGCTCCCGTTCCGAGCGCCAGGAGGTAGTAGCGGGCGAGGTAGTCGGCCTGCTCCTGCTCGCCCACGGAAACGGCCTGGCCGGCTGGCGAGTGCGGGCCTTCCCGCAATGGCCAGTTCACCTCGGTGATCCACAACCGGCCGGTGGAATTGCGGGCGGTGTCGGCGATCGCCTTGAGGAGGAGCACCTTGCCCTCGGTGCCGAAGCCGGCCTGCGGGTTTTCGGGCGCGCCCCGCCGGTCGACGTAGAGGAGGGCGGAGACCGCGTCGAAGCGGAGGCCCGGCCGCTTCAGGTTGAGCACCGCCGCGGTGACGTGGTGCTCGAAGTCGATCACCGCCGGACCGAGGATCTCCACTCCCGGCTCCCGGCGCAGAACCTCCGATGCCTTCCGCACGAGGCGGACGTACTCGTTCAGGTTCCAGACCCCCCACTTGCTGCGATTGATCGCCTGCCCCACCTGGAAGCGCTTGCCGTAGGGCGAGAAGCGCGGTCCTATCTCTTCCATCGCCCGCCGCCAGCGCTCGGGATCCTTGACGAGCTCGCGGTTCTGCGGGAGGGCGAAGGTCAGCTCCAGCCCGCGGGCGTGGAGCTCCCGGGCCAGCTCCTCCTCGTCGTCGTGGTCCTCTTCCCAGGGGTGGAGGCGAAGGAGGGCGTGCTGCGCGCCGAGGTCGTCCACGAGGCCGAGCAGGGCTGCCGGGTCCTCGGGCCAGGGGCGGAGGGCGACGCCGAATCCTTGAAACGTAACCGGCTCGCGCCGGAGCTTCAGCTCCCGGTAGCGGGACCGGATGCGCGGCAGCGCCGCCGCGATGACCGCGGCCTCTTCGAGGTGCAAGCGGACATCGGCCAGTCGGACCCTCAGCTTGTCGACACGGCTGGCGTGCTGGTGCGGCTGGTCGGAGAGGTGGTCCCAGACCACCCGGTCGCGGACGGAGGCGTCCGCCGGGGCCTCGGGGATGTGCGCGTGCGCCGTGCGCGGCAGGAACAGGTCCTTCACCCTCCGAGTGCCTCCGCGGACTTTCTGCTTCGTCTGATTTTTCAGCAGGAAGGCGCGGTGATAGAGGCGGTAGAGCTTCCTGCCTTCTGTCCCGTAGCTCGACAGGAAGACCTCCTGGTGCTCGGGGCGGAGGATCGGCATTCGGGAGAGGTCCCGCATGCGCTCCGAAAGGCTCGGGACCTTGCCCATCCGGGTGCGGTTCAGGTCGACCAGGTAGAGCGCGCCTTCGCGGATGAGGACGTTGCCGCTGGTGAAGTCCCGGAACCAGAAGCCCGCGTCGTGGAGCTTGCGTGCTGTCTTCCCCAGTTCTTCGAGCAACCAGCTCAGGTCCACGTCCGGAAAGTCCTTCCCCGCGTTGGCCGCCCGAAGGAGGTAGCGGGCCTCGGTGGCTCCGTCGAGAAAACGGCTGACGTAAAGGGCGGGTCCGGCCTCATCGACCGACTCGATCCGCATCACCGGCTCGGGGGTGAGGATCCCTGCCGCGAGGAGGGCCTGAGCGACCCGCCAGCTCCGCTCGGCCTTGCTCCCCTTGAGCTTTCGGTCGAGCCGGCGGCGCAGGCGGTCGTGGCGGAACTGCTTCACCACCACGTCGATGCCTTCCATTCGGCTCAGGTAGAGATAGTTCCGCCCCCAGTGGAGGGTCTTGAGGGCCGAAGCCGGATCGGCGAGGCGCCGGACCTCCCCTTCCAGGTCGGAAGGACGGAGATCGGCGTTCAGCTCGCCGGTCCAGCCGGGAATCGAAAAGGTCTCGCTCTTCACACTTCCACGACGTCGAAGCGTTCGTGGTGCATTTCGGGATCGCTCTGGAGGAGGATGTGGACTCCCAGGGACCGCTCCACCTCGGTGAGGATGGCGCGCTCCTCCTGCTGCAGGGCGCGGGAGATCTCGGGATTGACCCGCAGCAGGATCTCGGACTGGCCCATCCGGCCGCGCAGGTGGAGCAGCTCCTTGCGCAGGTTGAGGCAGATCGTGGCGACCGACTTGATCCGGCCGCGCCCTGAACAGTAAGGACAGGGCTGGGTGAGCAGCCTTTCCAGGTTGGCGCGGCTGCGCTTGCGGGTGACCTCGACCAGCCCGAACTCGGAGATGTTGAGGACCTTGGTCTTCGCCCGGTCCTTGCGCAGCTCCCCCTCCAGGGCCGTGAACACCTGCTCGCGGTGCTCCTGCTCGATCATGTCGATCAGGTCGATGACGATGATGCCGCCCAGATCGCGGAGCCGGATCTGGCGCACGATCTCCTGCACGGCCTCCAGGTTGGTCTGGAGCACCGTGTCCTCCAGGTTGCTCTGCCCCACGAAGCGGCCGGTGTTGACGTCGATCGCCACCAGCGCCTCGGTCGGGTTGATGACGATGTAGCCGCCCGACTTGAGCCAGACCTTGCTCTTGAGCGCGGCCTCGATCTGCTCCTCGATGCCGAACTGCTCGAAGAGCGTCGCCTCCTGGCGGAAGAGCCTCACCTTGCCCACGAGGCCGGGCTGCACCTGGTCGAGGAACTCGACGATGCGCTCGTAGGTTTCCTCGCCGTCCACCCAGAGGACCGAGTAATCCGATCGCAGGAGGTCGCGCACCACGCGCAGGGCGAGATCGAGGTCCTGGTGGAGCAGCGTCGGCGCCGAAACCTTGCCGGCGCGGTGGCGGATCTTCTCCCAGAGCTTGGAGAGGTAGCCGAGGTCGCTCTCGAACTCCTCGATTCCCTTGTTCTCGCCTACCGTGCGGACGATCAGACCCGAGCTGCTGGCACTGCCGGCACTGCCGGCGATACCGCTGCCGTTGACAGGGAGCTGGCCGAGCAGCCCGAGCAGGCGCTCGCGCTCGGCGTCGTCCTCGATCCGGCGTGAAACCCCAAAGTGCTTCACCGTCGGCAGGAGCACCAGATACCGGCCGGGCAGGGTCACGTGCGTGCTGATCCGCGCCCCCTTGCTCGGCAACGGGTCCTTGACCACCTGGACGATGATCTCCTGCCCGGACTTGAGCAGCTCGTCGATCGATGGCGCGCCGTGATGGTTCGCCGGTTCCTCCCCGCGGTCACTGCGCGGCTCCTCGATCTCCAGCTCGTCCATGGACTCGACGTCCGAGGCCACGTCGCTCACATAGAGGAAGGCATCCCGCTCCAGCCCCACGTCCACGAACGCGGCCTGCATGCCCGGGAGCACCCGGGTCACCCGGCCCTTGTAGACGTTCCCCACCAGCCCGCGGTGGCGCTGGCGCTCGACGAAGATCTCGGTCAGACGGTCGTCTTCGAGCACGGCGATCCGCGTCTGGTGCGGATCGCTCTCGATCAGCATCTTGCAGGTCAAGGCTCCCCTTCCGGTCCTCTCCCCCATCATCGGTTGACATACCGCCGCAGGTCCACCCCCAGCATGATCCCGGTCGAGATGAAGTTGACCATGGTGAAGGAGCCGCCGTAGGACAGGAACGGGATGGGAATGCCCGTGATCGGCACGAAACCGACCACCATGGCGCTATTGTAAAGAATATGGAAGCATTGTACGGACAGCAGCCCTGTGACGAGCAGAATTCCGGCGCGGTCCCGCGCCCGGATGGCGATCCTCGCCGCGCTCGTGATGTACAGGGCGTAGAGCCCGAGCACCGCCAGCACGCCGAGAAAACCCCACTCTTCGGCGAGCACGGCCAGGATGAAGTCGGTGTGGCGCGCGGGCAGGTAGTGGAGCTGGCTCTGCGTGCCCTGCAGGTAGCCCTTGCCCACGAGCGCGCCCGAGCCCACCGCGATCTTGCTCTGCCGCACCTGGTAGCCCGCGCCGAGCGGATCGCTCTCCGGCTGGAGGTAGGTGAGCACGCGCTGGCGCTGGTAGCCCTGCATGCCGAAGGTCCAGATGCCGGCGCCGAGCACGATCGCCAGGACCGCGGCCGAGATGAGCAGCCGTGGCCGGATGCCGGCCACCAGGAGCATGCCGGCGATCAGCGGGGCGAACATGGCCGCGCCGCCCATGTCCGGCTCGATGGCCACCAGAACCATGGGCAGCCCCACGATCGCCACCGCCATCAAGATCTGCGGCAGGTCGAGGACGCGGCGGTTCAGGCCTGCCAGGTAGCGGGCCACGAGCAACCCTGTCGCGAGCTTCGCGAACTCCGAGGGCTGGAACTGGAACGGCCCGATCTGGAGCCAGTTCGCGGCGCCGCCGCGCTCGACGCCGGCGAAGAGCACGAGCACCAGCGATCCCAGCCCCAGGATATAGAGCACCAGCGACAGGTCGAGGAGGATGTGGTAGTCGACGCTCACCACGATCAGCAGCAGGACGAACCCGATCCCCACCCAGATCGCCTGCCGCGGCAGGTAGTCCACCGGCATCTCGGCGCTCGCGCTGTGCACGGTGAGCAGACCGATGGCGGCCAGGAGCAGGGCCGACAGGGCCAGGCCCAGGTCCACCGAGGAGAGCAGCCGGAGCCGCGGCTTCTCCTCAGCGATTGGCAGGATGCTGGAGATCGATCTTGAAGTACTTTGCATGGAGAGCCTGCGCGATGGGAGCCGCCACGCCGGAGCCGGAGCCGCCGTGCTCGGCGAAGACCACGACGACGATCTCGGGATTTTGAGCGGGGGCGAACGAGGTGAACCAGGCGTGGTCCCGGAACTTGAACGGAAGGGACTTGGCCTCGGTGCGGGCGGACTGCGCGATGACCTGCACGGTGCCGGTCTTGCCGGCCATCTCGGCGCCGGGAACGCGGGCCCGCCAGTAAGCCGTGCCGCCCGGCTCGTTGACCACGGCCCAGAGGCCCTGGCGCACGATGCGGAGCGCGTTTTCGTCGAGAGCCACGTGCTCCGCCTCCGGGACCTCGGCCCCCTTGATCAGGTGCGGGACCACCTTGCGGCCGCCGTTGGCCACGATGGCGGTCATCTCGGCCATCTGGACCGGCGTCATCAGCACCGGCCCCTGGCCGATCGAGACCGAGATGGTCTCGCCGGGGTACCACTTCATGCCGCGGACGTTCAAGGCCCAATCCGGATCGGGCACCAGCCCCTTCTTCTCCCCCTCGATGTCGATCCCGGTGAGGGAGCCGATCCCCAACAGCCGCGCATACTGGGCGATGCGCTCGATGCCCATCCGCTGGCCGAGGCTGTAGAAGTAGACGTCGCAGGAGTGCTTGAGGGCGCCGTGGGCGGCGAGGGTGCCGTGCCCCCCCTTCTTCCAGCAGCGGAAGTAGCGGCCGTAGAAGCTGGCTCCGCCGCCGCACGAGGTGCTGGTGCGCTCGTTGACCAGCCCCTCGGTCAGCCCGGCTGTCGCCATGACGATCTTGAACGTCGAGCCCGGCGAGTAGGTGTTCTGGATCGCCCGGTTCTGGAGAGGATGGTGGGGGTCCTCGATCAGGGCCTGCCAGTCCTTCTTCTGCAGCCGGCGCGCGAACAGGTTCGGGTTGAACGACGGCGACGAGACCAGGGCCAGGACCTCTCCGCTCCTGGGGTCCATGGCCACGATCGAACCGACCTTCTCCGGGCCGGTGAGCCAGCGCGCCGCCTCCTGCTGGAGATCCAGGTCGATGGTCAGGGTCAGGTTCCTGCCCGGCTCCGCCTCCGTCCGTCCGAACTCTTCGAGGAGACGGCCGCGGCTGTCCACGACCACGGCCTGCTCGCCGTCCGTGCCGCGCAGGATGCGGTCGTAGGTCTGCTCGATGCCCTTCTTGCCCACCAGGTCGCCCGGCTCGTAGAGCCCTTGCGCCGCCTCGATCTCCTTCTCGGTGGCCTCGCCCAGATAGCCGAGGACGTGCGCGGTCTGCTCGCGGTGGCGGTAGAGCCGCAGGTGCTGGACCTCGACCTCGAACTCGGGGTACTCCAGCCCCTCCACGCCGAGGCGCGCCACCTGGGAGAGCGTCAGGTTCTCGGCCAAGAGCACCGGCTTGAAGTCGGGGATGGCCGCGTAACCCTCCATCAGCGTCTGCAACTCGGGGAGCGGCCGGCCCAGCACTCCGGCCGCGAACTCCAGCGCGCGGGGGAGGTTCTGAGTCCGGCTCCGGTCGACCATCAGGTTGTAGCTCGGGACGTTCTCGACCAGCAGACGGCCCTTGCGGTCGTAGATCAGGCCGCGGGGCGCCTGGATCGGCAGCTTGCGCAGGCGGTTGTTCTCGGCCAGCTCGCGGTAGTAGTCCCCCTGGACGAGCTGGACGAACCAGAAGCCGACGGCGATGAGCACGAGCACGCCCGTCACCACCCGGCTCAGCAGCTTGAGGCGGAAGACCAGATCTTCACGGTGCTCACGGACCACTTGCATTCTTCAGAGTCCCTTCATCCAAGCCGTTTCAACCAAGAAAACGCAACCGGCTCATCCGGTTGCGGCGACGGGAATCCGCGCCTTGCTGCCAGCGGCTGCCTGCCATGTAGAGGATCATGCCGAGCACTCCGCACAGCGCCGCCTTGAGCGCCACTCCGAGGGGCGTGGGGAGCTGCGGATCGGGCAGCAGCATGACCATCAGGCCGACCACGATCGCCTCCTGCAGCGCGGCGGCGAAGCTCACCACCGCCAGCACCCCGGTGACCCGCTGGATGACCAGGCGCTGCGCCAGCCGGGCCGCGCTGTAGCCTACGATGGTATCAGCGAAACCAAACAGCCCGAAGGGGTTGTTGGTCAGCGTGTCGTGCGCCAGGCCGACCACCATGCCGGCGAAAAGGCTGGCCAGGGAATTCCCTCCCAGCCCGTAGAGCACGACCACGACGAGGAACACGTCCAACGGCCGTGCCAGCTCCGGCCAGAGCTGCATCAGGCCGAGGTGGAACAGCACGGCGGCGGCGAGGCCGGCGAGCAGCTTAAGGGCGGACACCGGGCACGGCCTCCTTGACCTCGGGCGGAATCGGCGAATGGTCAAGCAGGTAGACCTGGTCCAGGGCTCCCAGGTCCACGGCGGTGGCGACATGGATGCGGTGAAAGAGCTGGCCGCCGCTCTCGACCTTGATCACGGTCCCGATCGGGATGCCGCGCGGGTAGACGCCGTCGATGCCCGCGGTCAGCACCCGGTCGCCGGGCTTCACGTCGGCCTGGCGCGGCACGTAGTCGAGCTCCAGGCCTCCCTGGCCCAGGCCGCTGCCGCGCACCACCCCCTGCCGCCGGGTGCGGAGGACCATGGCCCCGACGCTCGCGGCGCGGTCGGTGATGAGCTGGACCTTGGAATAAGGGCCCGCCACCGTGACCACCCGGCCCACCAGGCCCGAGGAGGAGAGCACCGGCTGGTTCGGCCGCGCCGGCTGGTCCCCGGTGTAGATCACCAGGGTTCGCAGCCAGGAGGCGTGGTCCACGTAGACCACGTCCGCGACGCGGATGTCGCCCACCGGAGGGGTGGTGTACTCGACGGCGGCGCCGAGCCGGCGCATGTCGTTCTCGAGGTCGGAGAGGTGGAGGAGCCGCAGGCGCAGCTCCTCGTTCTCGCGGCGCAGCCGGGCGTTCTCGTCCTGGAGGCTGCCGCGCAGGCGCAGCCCCTCGCGGAACTCGCCCAGATTGGTGGGGACCGAGGTGACCGTGCGGGCAGCGGGGCCGAGGAAGCGCAGGCCGACCGACTCCATCCACGTGTCTCCGGCCTGGGCGCCCCGCACCGCGAGGTAGACGAGCTGGGCGACCAGCACGACGATCAGCACCCAGCCGGTGCGGCGCTCGTCCAACGTTCTGCCTCGGGCCCGCTCCGCCTCAGGGCTAGCGGATCGACACCTTGCGCAGCAGGTCGATGTCGGAGAGCACCCTGCCCGTGCCGAGCACGACCGAGGCCAGGGGGTCTTCGGCGAGCACGACCGGCAGGCCGGTCTCGTCGCGGAGCCTCTGGTCCAGGTTGCGCAGCAGGGCGCCGCCGCCGGAGAGCACGATGCCCTTGTCCATGATGTCGGCGGACAGCTCGGGCGGGGTGCGCTCGAGCGCCATGCGCACCGCCTCGACGATCGTGGCAACCGTTTCGGCGAGGGCCTCGCGGATCTCCTCGTCCGTGATGGTCAGGGTCTTGGGCACGCCCTCCACGAGGTCGCGGCCCTTGATCTCCATCTTGAGCTCCTCCTTGAGAGGATAGGCGGAGCCCAGGTCGATCTTGATCTGCTCGGCGGTGCGCTCGCCGATGAGCAGGTTGTACTTGCGCTTCAGGTACTGGATGATCGCCACGTCCATCTCGTTGCCGGCGATCCGCACCGAGCGGCTGTAGACCGTGCCGGCGAGCGAGATGACCGCCACGTCCGTGGTGCCGCCGCCGATGTCCACGATCATGTTCCCCGACGGCTCGGTGATGGGCAGGCCGGCGCCGATGGCGGCCATCATGGCCTGCTCGACCAGGAAGACCTCGGAAGCGCCGGCGCGCATGGCCGAGTCGCGCACGGCGCGCTTCTCCACCTGCGTGATCTCCGACGGCACGCCGATGACGATCCGCGGATGGACGTACATCTTCCGCCCGTGGGCCTTCTTGATGAAGTACTCGAGCATCCGTTCCGTCACCTCGAAGTCGGCGATGACGCCGTCCTTCATGGGCCGGATCGACTCGATGTTGCCCGGCGTGCGGCCGAGCATCTCCTTGGCTTCGCTGCCGACCGCTTCGATGCGGTTGGTGAGCTTGTTGATGACGACGACGGACGGCTCGCGGACGACGATGCCCTGGCCGGTGGCGAACACCAGGGTGTTGGCGGTGCCGAGGTCGATGGCGAGGTCTTTCGAAAAATACCTGAGAAGCGAGGCGAGGGGCATCTGGACTTGGAATCCTTTTGACTTGACGGGCCGGCGGCGCAGGGCGCCCGGCGGCGGAGTTACGGCTCGTTACGGCAAACGACTACAATCATTCTACGGGTTTTCTACGGGTTTTCGACGAAGACGCGATGCCTGCGGGAAGTTTGGTTCCCCCAACTGTCGCGCGCCCGGATCTCGATGAAGCTCCAGCCCTCCTTTTCGAGCTGGACCGTCTTGGTGAAGGACCCGTCCGCGGCGACCTTGACCTGCTCTCCGTTGATTTCGACCTGGGCTCCGGGATCGCTGTTGCCCTCGACGATGAAGATACTACCGTAGGATTTCACGTCCTGCAGGTCAAGCGCCGGCGGCGTCTCGTCCTTTTCGCCCATCCCGGAGCGGAAGGAGGCGACCCGGAACTTCCACGGCTTGCTCCACGGACCCTGCACGCCGCCCTTGTCGAAGGCCGCCACCCGCCACTGGAAGGTGCCCTCGCCGCGCAGGCCCAGGGTCGCCTTGGGCGCCGTCCGGTTCCTGACGTCGATGATGTTGTCGACGAAGAGATGGCTGCGGGAGACCTGCAACGCGTACCTGGAGGCGCCCTGCACGGGGTCCCAGATGAGGGGGACCTGCGACGCGCGGTCGAGGTCCAGGTCCACGTTGTCCGCGGGCGTGACCAGGGCGGGCCGGCCGGGCAGCGGAGCGGCCTCGGAGAGCAGGCCGCCGTTCTGGACCACCTGCTCCAGCGCCTTGACCTCGCGCTTCACTCCCCCCTTCGCGGTCAGCTCGATCCCGCCGCTGTAGGCGCCGAAGCGCCCCTGGCGGGACTTGGGGTCCACGGCCACGAAGGCCTCGGAGTCCTGCTGCACCCGCGCGACCGCATTCGGCGTCTTGACGCTGCCCGCGCCCTGGGCGGTATTGAGCTCCACCCAGCCGAACTCCATCTGGATCGCCTGTTCCTCGCGGCCCTCCGCGGTGCGCGCCGAGGAGACGATGAACTGGGTGTTCGGCCGCACGGTGTAGAGCGTCCCGTCGAGGAACATGATCTCGGCCGAGCCGCCCTCGGAGGTGCGGACGTAGTCGCCGCTCTGGAGCGACACCCGGCTGCGCGCCTCCTGCCATTCGCCGCCGTCGCCGCGGCGGTACTCGACGTCCCCCTGGATCGAGGTGAACTGGGCCTGGCCGACCGTGTCGGAAAGGTGCAGGGCCTCGAGGATCGACAGCAGCACATTGCGGCTGCGCCGGGCGTTGTCGAGCGCGCCGCGGAAATCCTGGTTGGAGAACTGGTTGCGCGCATCCTGGAATCCCTGCCAGGCGACGTCGAGCTCGGCACGGAAGCCGCTCGCGCGGGTCTCGTCCTGGAGGCGCTGGAGAAGCCTCTGGGTCTCGTCCAGGACCTCGCCGGCCTCGCGCTCCAGGGCGCGGCTTTCCCAGTACCGGTAGCCGACGAAGCCGGCGCCGAGGACCACGATCATCGCCAGGATGATGGCGAACGCCCGCAACGTCTCTTCCGAGACGCTGTACCAATCCCGCTTCCGGCGCCCGGTCTTCTTGGGGTTCAACGCGCTAACGACCTCTCATGTAGGAAGGCGAATATATCATAGGCTTGCCCGGGCCGCGGCAGGACAGGTAAACTTCCCGGTCCTCCGGGAAAGGAGCTGTTCCGATGTTGAAAGTGTTCCGCGACAACCTCAAGCACCTGAAGTGGATCCTCGTCTTCGTGGTGCTTGTGTTCATCTTCTTCGTCTGGGCCGACTTCGGCACCGGCATCGGCAACCAGGGCCCTGGCGGACCCCGTGTCGCCGCCTACGTGGGCGACGGGGAGGTCACGCTGACCGAGTTCGAGCGCCAGTACCGCCAGCTCGAAGGCCTGTACAGCCAGATCTACGGCGACCGCATGACGCCCGAGCTGGCCCGCCAGAGGGGCCTGCCCATGCAGGCGCTCAACCAGGCGGTCAACATGGAGATCCTCCTTGCCGAAGCCCGCGGCATGGGCCTGGAGGTCACCGACGCCGAGCTGCGCGACAACATCCTCCAGGAGCCGACCTTCCTGGACGAGCAGGGCCGCTTCATCGGCGAGGACCGCTATCAGGAGCTGGTGCGCAACCGGCTGGGCTATGCCAGCCCGTCCCTGTTCGAGCAGAGCCTGCGCGAGGAGCTCCTGGTCCGCAAGCTGATGGACATCCTGAATGCCAACCTCTACGTCTCCGACAAGGAGGTCGAGGAGGCCTATCGCGAGCAGGTCGAGCGCGCCCGGATCCGCTACATCCAGCTCCCGCGCGCCCGCTTCGCCCAGAACGCCCAGGTCACGGATGCCGAGGTCAAGGACTGGTTCGCCAAGCACACCCAGGAGTACCGCCTGCCCGAGCAGCGCGAGGCCGCCTATCTCCTGATCGATCCGGCACAGCTCGCCGCCAAGGTCCCGGCGGACGAGGCGGCGCAGCGCGCCTACTATGAGGAGCACAAGGAGGAGTACACGCAGCCGGAGCAGGTCCACGCCCGCCACATCCTGATCAAGACCGAGGGGCGGACCGATGCCGACGCGCAGAAGATCCTGGAGGGCGCCCGCGCCCGCCTGGCCAAGGGCGAGGACTTCGCCGCCCTCGCCCGCGAGCTGAGCGAGGAGCCCGCCGCCAAGACGAGCGGCGGCGACCTCGGCTTCTTCGGCCGCGGCCAGATGGTCCCGGCCTTCGAGGAGGCCGCCTTCGGCGCCCCGCCCAACGCGCTGGTCGGTCCCATCAAGTCCGACTTCGGCTGGCACCTGATCCAGGTCCTCGAAAAGCGGCCGGCCGGCACCCAGCCGTTCGAGCAGGTCCGGCCGATGATCGGCCAGCGCCTGACCGCGGACCGCACCGCCGAGATGGCCGAGGCCAAGGCCCGCGAGCTCGCCCAGCGCCTGGCCGAGGACAAGCCGGAGAACGCCGATACGCTCAAGCCCCTGGCCAACGCGGCCGAGGGGGTCACCTTCGGCGAGACCGGACCCTTCTCGCGGCAGGAGCCGGTGAGCGGGCTCGGCTTCGCCCCGGCCTTCAACAACGCCGCCTTCACCCTGGAGAAGGGGGGCGTCTCCGAGGCGGTCCAGACCCCGCGCGGCTGGACCGTGCTCTACGTCAAGGACGTCAAGGCGCCGCGCATCCCCGAGCTCAAGGACGTGGAGCCGCAGGTGCGCACCGCGGTCGGCCGCCAGAAACAGCAGGACCTGGCGGTGCAGCAGCTCCGCCAGGCCAAGGCGCCGGGCGCGACCCTCGACCAGATCGCCGCGGGTCTCGGGTTGGAG
>DASUNJ010000239.1:0-3443 GCA_036277235.1 Thermoanaerobaculia bacterium
CTGGCCGGAGTGTCACCTCGGGGGGGAACCTCCGACAGCAGCGCGCTAACCCTGAGTGGCACGCTCATGATTCGCGGCGTTACCAGAACGGTTACGCTACCCGGATGGGTGAAGTTCAGCGGGACTCAAGCGCGGGTTCGCTCCGATTTTCCACTCAATCTCAAGGACTATGGCATCAAGGGTCTCAGCAAGATGCTGGGTGTGCTGAAGATGTATGACAACATCGAAGTCCATGTTGACGTCGTCTTCGGACCCGGCCCCGCGCGAGCTTCGGCCGGCACCGCCGACAACTAACGCGTCATGCGGACCCGGCCGAGGCGTGACACCACAACCGTCCGGGTAGCAGAGCCTCTGCTGAGGTGGAGGGAGGCGTTGGAAAGACCGAGGGAAAAACCTTCGGGCGAGAATGTGAAGGAGCGGGTGGCGCCAGCGAGTGACACGCCGGTTAGCGCCGGTCCTCGATCGGACCAGAGGTGGGCTGTGGACCCGCGAGGATGAATGCTGAGCGTGGCAGAATCGACGGTCAGGACGAGCACCTGGCTTCGGGAGATTGCCATCAGCCGGGCCCTGGTGTGGGCCGCGGCGATCCGTGATGCGGCCGCGGCCACCTCGATGCGATCGAGAGCCCCCGCCAACGGCGGAACGGCGATGCCGAGAAGAAGCCCCAGTAGTGCAAGAACCAGCACCACCTCGATCAGGGAGAATCCGCCTCGCATGCGCCAAACTGGGGGTCGCCTCGACGCTGGTTGGCACCCTTTTTGTGCCTCCTGGTGCAGCAACACACGAGCCGCCAACGCCTTTCCCGGTTGGCCCTTGTGTGCGGTCTATACGCGAGCGAAATTAGCTCCACCCCTCACCCGTACAGCTGGCTAAAGGACCCGACTTTGTTCACGCCGCAGCGGCTGTTCGGTGAGGCCTGGTCCCCCCCGAACACCCTTTCATACGAGCCATTTCTCGAGCGCGCCCGACTCCAAAGGGAGCAGGATCGCGACGCGTCCGCGCGCCTGGCGTTGGGCGGATACGTTATGGCGCGCCTGGTGGACAAGCTGCTGGTTCTCGAGAACGATGCGGAGTCCCTGGAGGGGTTTCGCTGGCAACTCGACGCTGTACGGCGTCACGTAGGCGAGCTGCCGGGCGATTCACCCGAGACTGCCCACCTGGCTGGAGTGGTGGACGCCGTGCCGCCACAGGGGCGGCCCACGTCGAGCCTGTGGAAGAGCTTGACGGCGTACGCCTACTTCCTCGAACACGAGGGCCGACTCGAGGAAGCGCTCGAGCTACTGACTCTCGCGGCGCGAACGCAGGGACCGACCACGCCGCCGGCGGACTTCGCCGGCTATGCTCTCTTCGCAGGCCGGCTGAATCGTTTGCTCGCTCGCTGGGACACCGCCACGGCGTGCTACTCCGCAGCCGAAGAGGCCGGTGACAAGATGGGGGATCCGGTTGCGAGGCTGCGAGGTCGCCTGGGTCAGGGTGCCGTCTATCGTGGGCGCGGCAATCTGCCGATGGCCCGGACCACCGCCGAAACCGTCGCAAGCGAAGCGAACACTCTGGGTCTGAGGGACGTCCAGGCGATCGCGTACGGAGACCTGGGGGCTGTATACGGTCTCCAGGGTCTACGAGTGGAAGCGCTCGAGGCTCTGTATAAGGCGTTCCAATTTGCGCAGGACCCGCAGCAGCGGATGCATGCGCTCGGCGACGTGGCGTGCGGGCTGCGTGAGATCGGCGCCCTGGAAGGAGCGCGTACCGCATTCACGATCGTTGCTCGCTCCAGTGCGAGCGTCCGCGTTCGCGGCAATGCGGAGCTGGAGCTCATGGATTTGGAGTCCACCTTCGGTAACCGGCTGGGATTCGAGCGGTGTCGAGCGGCCGTCGAGGAATATTGCGGCCGCATGTCGCCCAGCATGTTGGTTGACTATCACTACAAGCTCGGAACGGGATTATGGCGATTCGGCCAGGTGGCCAGAGCTCACGACGCCATGACCACTGGGTTGGCGTTGGCTGAGACCCACCAGCTGAATGCCTGGTACTTCAAGATCGAGAAGGCGCTCGAGGAGCTTCGTAAGCCCCCCGAGCCCACGCTTGTGACTCACCCTGAATCCGGGCTCAGTCACGCGCCTTCGATCGTCCAGATGGAGATGGAACTGCGGGAGTACGCCACGGCTACGGTCGCGTAGCGCCGGGCTTTCCGGCCACTGTCAGTTGTTGCCGCCCTGAGTCTCTTCGAACGAGGCTTCCGGCACCGAAGGACCAGTGGCGTCAGTCCGCGTGCAGCCGGTGGTCGCAGCTGCGAAAACCAGCAGGGTCAATGCAATAACGTAGCGCTTCGAGCGAGACATACGAGCTCCTTTTTGGTGGGGTGGTGCCCCCTGGCGAGGGGTACGCCGCCAATCTGAGTCTCCGTGTTTCGCGTTTATAGGGCCCATTTGCGACAAACAGGGGCCGATTTGCGACATTCTTTGCTCGCCGCTGTCCCCGCCGAGCGCCTCCTGCGGTTACGCTCGCTCGATCCTGACCGCTATCAATGGGTATCTGGGACCGGATGGCCGGAGTCTGTCGACGCGATTCGGGGCAAGCCGGTCGAGATGGCGATCGTCGATCCCCTTCTGGGAGGCGAGGCCCGGGCCCACGGAATCGAGCGTATTCGTTTACTTTTCCCATCGCTGCCACTCCTCATCTACACCGAGCTTGCTCCTGCAACGGCTTCCGTCCTGTTGCAGCTGGGACGTGCGGGCATCCGGCGGGTGGTGTTTCATCGCTTCGAGGATGCTCCTGCCTCACTCCGAAGCGCCATACAAGCGGAGCTGGAGCAGAGCGCCTCGCAGCAGGTCATGCAGGCGGTCGGAGTTGCGCTCCAGGGTTTGCCGCGGGAGATTCTGCGAGCCCTCGAGGCGATGCTCCACGCCGGCGATGAGGCTCCGACCGTGACAGCTCTGGCGGAGCGAGCGCAGTTGACCCGTAGAACCTGTGAGCGTTGGTTTACAAAGGTGGGGCTGCCGTCACCCCGGATGGTGATGGTGCTGACACGGCTGCTTTACGCTCACCGTCTCCTGCTGGATCCCGGTTACACGGTAGAAGATGTTGCGCTGAAGCTCGGTTACAGCAAGACGAAGACTTTGCAGATGCATCTTCGCGCGGTCTTTGGCCAGACGGCGGGCGAGCTGCGGGTTTCTTTGTCCGCCGAAGAGGCCCTCTTGATCGTGACCGAGCGCTTTCTCACTCCATTGACGCAGGTGGCCAGCTGAAGACTCGCCGGATTCTCATCGTCGACGACGAGCCCTCTCTGCGGAGCACGCTGGAGAGAGCGCTGAAGGCGTTCAACTACAAGCCCGTCTCGGTCGCCGATCCGCACGCAGCGTATCAGATGCTGGACGAGTCGAGCTTCGATCTGGTGCTCCTCGATCTTCGCTTACCGCAGATGGCAGGAGATACGTTTTTCCTGG
>DASUNJ010000240.1:0-5750 GCA_036277235.1 Thermoanaerobaculia bacterium
CTTGACTGCCTTGACCCTATGTAGGGGCGGGGCTTGCCCCCGCCCGGGAGGGGGCGAGCCCCTCCCCTACATCTTGAGTGGGCTACGGGGAGGGGAACGGCTTCCGCGGGCTTTCGGGCAGGCTCTCCTCCGGCCCCAGCACGCCGTGCCGGACCGTTTCCATGCACACGGGGCAGCCCGCCAGCAACATGCGCACGGCAATCCGGATGCCTTCAGCCGAAAGGCTTCCGCTCAACAGGACGCCGACCTGATCGGGGGTGAGATGGACGTGTCCTTTCATGACGGCTTCTCTCCTTCGGACGCCACTCTGCGCCAGAACCGGAAGGCCGGCACGGCTTCCTCGCGGTAGTGCAGAAAATGTCTTAAGCTTTCGACCTGCTCAAGGGCTACATTGCCGTTGAACCCACGCGGAGACGATCTGGATGTTGATCAGAAAGGTGTTCTTTCAGCTCATCCTCTGGTTCCTCGCCGCCTGGCGCGGCCTGACGCACAAGGAGATCGCGGCCAACAGCGGCAGGAAGCCGGGCAACATCTCCCAGCTCCTCTCCCGCGACCGCACCCGCCCTCTCGACGAGGCCGATTTCCAGCAGCTCCTTCCCGCCATAAAGGTTCGGCCCGCCCATGCCGCGGTCACCGGGGCCTGGCTCGAATCCCTCGAAGCACTCGAAGCGGAGAAACGGCTCACTCCCGAGGAACGCGACGCCCTGGAGCTCTGGCTGCTGGGGGACACGCACGAGCGCCGCAAGGCCGCCGTCGAGCTCGCCCTCCGATCCCGCGAGGCCCCGCCTCTCGACGAATACCCCAAGCCCGAGCACGTCGCGCCCGCCCGCTGGCGCGCCGGTCTTCAGCTCGTCATCCTCCGGGAACTCACCGAGGACGAGCGCCTCGCCGCCGTGAAGTCGATCCGCAGGTTCCAGACCTGGAGCCTCGCCGAGGCCGTGGCGGACGAGGCCACACGATGCGCCTCGAAGAGCGTCGAGAAGGCCCACGCTTGGGCTCGGCTCGCCGTGGAGACCGCGGAGCGGGTGAAAGGGCCGGAGGGCTGGCAGAAGAGGGTCCGCGGTTACGCCGCCGCGGTCGGGCCGAACGTCCGGCGCGTCAAAGGAGATTTGGACGCGGCAGAAGCCGGCCTCGAAGCGGCCAACCGGCAGTGGCTCGCCGGCTCGGATCCTGATGGCATTCTCGATCCCGGTCGGCTGCTCGACCTCGAGGCCTCTTTACGCCGCGCACAGCGCCGGTTCGACGAGGCCCTAGACCGGCTGGCGCGGGCCCGGCAGGTGAGCCATCAGCCTGGGCGGGTGCTCATCAAGAGAGGGTTCACCCTGGAGGTGATGGGCGAGTACGAGCGTGCGATCGAAACCCTCCGTGAGGCCGAGACCTTGCTGGGGCCACAAGCCGAGCCCCGCCTTTGGAACACCCTGGATTTCAATCTTGCTGTCAACTATTCGCACCTCGGTTTCTTTCGCGAGGCTTCTGAGCTGGTCGAGCGCGCGAGACCGCGCGCCATCAAGCTCCGGGATGAGCTGGATCTCATCCGTTTCGACTGGCTCGGCGGCCGCATCGCCGCGGGCCTGGGCCGGGCCGGGGAATCCCGCCGCCTGCTGGAGACGGCGCTGGCGGGGTTCCGCTCGCGGAACCTCTGGTACGACGTGGCTCTCGCCCTCTTGGAGCTTGCCGGCCTGCTGCTGCGCGAGGGTAGGAAGGCGGAGGTCAGGGCGCTGACCCCCATCCTGGTCGACGTCTTCAAATCCAAGAAGGTGTACCGGGAGGCCCTGGCCGCCCTGCGCTTCTTCCGCGACGCGGCCGAGAGCGAAACGGCGGACGAGGAACTTTCCCGCCGCGTCCTGCGCTTCCTCTTCCGCGCCCGCCACAACCAGGGCCTCCGGTGGGAGTCATGATCCCGGCTGGCCGTCCGGGTCGAAGCCGAGGCCTCCATCCATCTGCGGCGCCGGTTTGCACCGGCCGTCCGGGTCGAGCCCGCATCCCTCGTCCGCCGACGGCTCGCTCAAGACCGAGGCGACGAAGGACCAGAACTGGTCCAGGAGGGCGGTCGGGCCGGCGGCGAGCGAGCCGGCGAGGGTCAGGGCGATGAAGGCTTTGCGCATGAGAGGTCTCCGGCGCGGCGCCGGAAGCGGGCCACCCTGGCCCGCGCTGGCCGCGCCGGACCAAGTCTGCGATTTTTTGTAGGTTCGTACCAGAGGAGACCGGGATGGGCCAGAAACGACGGAAGCCAGGCGAGGACCTTCCGCCCGAAAACGTCAAGCTGCACGTGTACCGCGTCTTCTCCGGTATGACGCAGGCCGAGTTCTCGGACGGGCTCGGGATCGAGCTCGGCAGCCTGGGGCAGTACGAGACCTTCCTGCACGTCCCGGGACCCGAGAAGGTGGCGGACGGAGCGAGGCTCGCCAACCTCTCCCTGGAATTCGGCGATACGATCCTCCGCCTCGCGGAGATCGACCGCCGAACCAGGTTGCGGGAAGGAAGCGGCGCTGAAGACCTCCTGGAGGGGCTCGGAGGCTCGCTGCGCTTCCAAGCCGAGCAGGCCTGGAAGCTCCTCCTGACGCTGGAGAGACCGGAGAGGCTGCCCTGCGAAGAAGACCGGGAGCGGGCCCGGGATCAGTTGCCTCTCCTGAAGGAGTACACCCCGGCCCAAAGGGCGGTCGTGCTGAGGCTCGACGACGAGCACCAGCCCTGGGCGCTTTGCCTGGAGGCCGGCGAGGCATCGGTGGACGCTGCGTCGCAAGACATTGAGGAGGCGGTCAAGCTGGCGCAGCTCAGCCGGGAATTCGCGGAAGCGGTCAAGGGTCTCAAGGGCTGGCCCGAGGCCCTGCGGAGCCGGGCCCTGGCCTACGAAGCCAACGCGTTGCGTGTCCTCGGCAAGCTCAAGGAAGCCCGGAAGGCGTTCGACGAGGCCAACCGCCTGGCCGAGGCGAGCTCGGACCCCTTCGGCCTGCTCGACCCGGGGAGGCTGCCCGACCTGGAAGCGTCGCTGTTGGCGACGAGATCGATTTGATCAAGCGCGGAAGGCTCTGGAGCTCTTCCAGGAGGCGGCGGAGCGGGAAGCGGCTACGGCCGAGCTGGCGCGGCAGGTGCTGAGCTTCCTCTTCCGCGCCCGCCACGACCCGGGACTGCGGTTCTCCTGATACTGGGAGCCATCCAAAGAGCCTTGTCCCGTTAAACAGATCTGCTGTACTATCGTAATTATTGGAAAGAGAGGAGCCCATGAGAGCAGCCTGGTTGAGAGGATCGCTTGCGGTGATGCTCGCGCTAGTAGCCAGTCTGCCTCTGGCCGCGGAGCAACCCACGCAGGCGGATGATCGCCCGGTGACCGTCACCCAGGGCCGGGACTTGTCGGATTACTATGTGGTGAGCAAGTTCTTCAGCACGGCCGACTTCTCCTACAGGAATGGTGGCGTTTGGAAGAGCTTCCTCAGGAAGCTCGATGTCGCGGCAGGGAGCGAGGCGGAAAAAGTGCTCCTGCTGGCAAGCCATGCGTCTGAAGCCATCACCGGTGAAACGCTGGACCTCACGCCCTGGGCGAACGATCCCGTTGCCTTCAAGAAGGTCCAGCGCGACCACACCCGCAGCCAAGTCCGCAGGCTCGGGAAAGTGTGGCGGGAGTTTCTCCACGACTGGAAGAAAGCCGGCCAATCGGAGGAGACCGTCCTGGAGTATTTGGAAACCAGGAGCCGGCATCAGGTGCAGCTCTACACCATCGGCACGCCGACTCCCGAGGATCAGAGGGAGCTCGACCAGATCATGGCCGAGTTTCACAATCCGGATGGACAGGACTGAGGAAGGAGGGTTGAATGCGCCTGCTTTCCAAGCTGATCCGCAGCTCGCTGCTGCTGCTGGTGCCCCTCTCTCCCTTGGCTGCCCAAATCACTCAAGTCGTGGCCGACACCGACATCGGTTTCGATGAGAACGGTCCCTGCAACGAGCTGGACGCCATGGGCAGTCACAGGTTGGTCCTCGTGGAACTGAACACAACGTTTGACTCAGGGTACCCTCTGAATGTAGGGGGCCAGCTCCGGATGTGCGGGTTCTTGAGCGTGCTGCTGGATGACTGCGAAGCGTCGCTGCCAGGGCCGCAGCAGAAGGGGAGAACAGTCAGTTGCTCGACCTTCAGGCACGGTGTGGGGTGCAAAAAGGAGTACATTGGCAAGACGACCGGCTCGATCGGGAATGCTTTTCTCGAGGTGGATGGAGATGCCCACAACACGGGCTGCCAGGGGGAACCCTGCGGCCCCCATACGGCCCACAGCCCGCCGGCCTTTCCTCCTCTGACGTTGGCGCAACGAGGGAGAGGCCCGAGCCTCTTCGACTCGTTGTGTTTGCCCTAGCCTGATTCCGTTCCGCATCTCCCCTACCACGGCTTCGGCCGCTCCGGCCTCCTCGGCACCCCCGAGTCTGCCCTGCGATTTTTCACCCCCTCGTGCAAGAACCCACGACCGCGGCCGGAAGAATGGAGAAGATTCTTCTCCATGAACCAGAACATGACCGCAGTTTGGCGACGTTCCGTCTCCACCTTCCCTCTCGCTGATACCTCGGGGTTTTCCTGCCGCGCGATTCCGCAACTGCCGCCGGGGGAATACGAGCGCTTCGTGAAAGCGTGGCGGCTTCTCGGCACCGGCGAGATCCTCGCGCTGACGAAGGATGGCGACATGCCCCTCTCCGGCGCGGGCGTGTGCGAGGCGCTCCTGGCCCGGAGTTGGGAGGCGCGGTTCCACTCTCCGGAGAGGATGCTCCGGCTCGCTTCCGCGGCGCAGGAGGTCTCGGCAGGGCTAAAGACGAGAGACATGGGCAAGGCCGGAGTGGCGGTCATGCAGGCGCGAGCCTGGGGCGAGTTGGGGAACGCGTTCCGGGTCGCGGGCAATGCCGAGGGTGCGGACACCGCCTTCGAGGAGGCGTTCGACCGCGAGCCTGAGCTCCACGATCCGTTCCTCTCGGCCCACCTGCTGCACCTGAGGGCGACGCTGTACGGGCGGCAGGGGGATCCGGCTTTCGCCGCGCAGCTTCTCGAAATGGTGGGCAGGTTCTACGAGGACGCCGATGAGCCGCACCTTTCCGGCAGGACCCGGATCACGCACTCGATCTATGCGGCGAGGGCCGGACGGCATGAGGCGGCCCTCCAACTGAGCGACGAGGGACTGGCGCGCATCGACCGCGCCCGGGAGCCGTCCCTGCTCATGACGGCGCTCCACAACCGCCTGCTCCTGCTGCTGAGCCTCGGGCGAAAGGAGGAGGCGAGGAGCACGCTTGCCTTGTGCGGTGGCTTCGACGCGGCGGGGCCGGTGGCCATGCGGTTGCGGTGGATGGAGGGGAGGATCCTCCACACGCTGGGGGAGCTGGAGGCTGCGGAATGCGCCCTGCGCCAGTCCCGCGACGGGCTCTCCTCCCTGGGCCTCCAGCTCTTCACGGCGGTTGCGTCCCTCGACCTCGCGGCGACCCTGCTGCACCAGAACCGGCTCCACGACGCACAGATCGAGGCGCTGGCCGCGCAGAAGCTTTTCCTGGGTCTGGAGAACCGGGAAGACTACTTCGCCGTCCTCCTGGTCCTCGAAGCGGCCTTCAACTCGGGCGGGGTCACCGCCGAAATGGTGGAGCGTTCGCTGGCGTACCTGCGTGGCAGGGAGACGGGCAGCTAGTATGTCGTCAACCTGGAAGTGGCTTCTTTCCCTGGGAGTTTTTCATGCAGCTGCGCTGCACCCGAAGATCGATGAAAATAGTCGTGGATAGGTGCCGGCGTG
>DASUNJ010000241.1:0-9438 GCA_036277235.1 Thermoanaerobaculia bacterium
TTCGTGGTGTGCACGCCGGTCGACTCGATGATGATGTCCGCCCTGAACTTTCCCCATGGGATCTTGGACGGGTCCTTCTCGGCCGTCATCTCGATGCGGTGGCCGCCGACGGTCATCGAATCCTCGTCGAAGGTGACCTCCTTGGGGAAGACGCGCATCAGCGTGTCGTACTTGAGGAGGTAGGCGAGCTGCTCGTTCTCGTAGAGGTCGTTGATCGCCACGACCTCGATATCGTCGCGGTCGGAGAGGATGCGGAAGACGCTGCGGCCGATCCGTCCGAAGCCGTTGATGCCGATGCGGATCATGCACCCTCCTTATCAAAGTGCTCGAAGCACCGGATCAGGTCCACGACGCGGTGCGAGTAGCCCCAGCCGTTGTCGAACCAGGTCAGCGTCTTGGAGACGTTCTTGCCGAGGACCATGGTGGCCAGGCTGTCGTAGCTGCCGGAGTAGCGGCTGAGCAGGATGTCCGAGGACACGATCGGATCGGTCACGTATTCCAGGATGTCCTTCCAGCGCTCGGTGGACGCGGCCGTGCGCACCACCTCGTTGATCGCCTCGACCGTCACCGGCCGGTCGTGCCAGCAGACCAGGTCCACGACCGAGCCGTTCGCGACCGGCACGTTCATGGCCATGGCCGTGAGCTTGCCCTCGAGCCGCGGCAGCAAGCCGGTGATCACCTCGGCGGCCTGGGTCTCCTGCGGGATGATGTTCTCCGCGGCGGCCCGCCCCCGGCGCGGGTCCTCGGCCGGCACGTCCGCCAGCCGCTGCTGGTTCGTGTAGGCGTGGACCGTCGTCAGGAAGGCGCGCTGGATGCCGAAAGCCTCGTCCAGGATCTTGAGGACCGGCGCCGCGGCGTGCGAGGTACACGAGCCGTTCGAGACGATCCGGTGCTCGGGCTTGAGCTGGTCGTCGTTGACGCCCATCACGACCGTGATATCCGGCGGATCGGCCGGCGGCGTGCAGAGGATCACGCGCTTGGCCCCCATTTCCAGGTGGCGCTCGATCTCGGCGCGGGTGGGGAACTTGGCGGTCGCCTCGATGACCGTCTCCACCCCCAGATCGCCCCAGTTGACGTCGCCCGGCTTCTCGCCGGACAGCATCTTGACCTGTCGGCCCGCCACATAGAGATGGCCGTCGCGCGCGCTCACCTCGTCCGGAAACCGGCCGAGGATCGTGTCGAACTTGAGGAGGTATGCCAATCCGGCGTGGTCCGCGACATCGCTGACCGCCTCGATCCGTATATCCTCGCTCTTGTACAGGATGCGGAAGATGTTCCTCCCGATCCGCCCGAGGCCCATCAATCCGATCCGGCTGGGCATTCTTGAGTCTCCCTGGGTCGACAATCTCTCTCACCCCTCCAAGACACCCGGAGGGTTGGTTAGGGAACGTAAACACGTTCCGTGCCATCCGGGGAGGGGATGGCCGGCGACTCGGGACAGTCCTGAAGGGCCCTAGGTTCGTTCCAGGTGGGCTCTCCCCCAGAGCCGGATCTGCTCGACGAGCGGCAGCAGAGAGCGGCCGTAGTCGGTCAGCGAGTACTCGACGGGCGCCGGGAGCGCGCCCTTCGGTTGGCGGTGAACGATGCCGTCCGCGACCAGCTCGCGGAGCTGCTGCGTGAGGACTTTGGGCGAGATGCTGGACATTTCCTGCCGGAGCCCCGCGAAGTGCTTCGGCGACTCGGCCAGCCAGTACACGATGATCAGCTTCCACTTGCCGCCGATGGCCGCGAACGCCGCCGTCAGCGGGCATCCGCCGACGGGATTCGGCCTTTTCAGGCGGCGACCGTTACCTGCAGGTTCCTTCTTGACGGCTGCCATCGATAGACCTACCTTGGCTCGATGCTAACAGAACGCCGAGTCCTCCCGGTACTCTTGCTCATCGGTTTCCTGTTGTGCCCGTCCGTTAAGGGGGCCGAGCCGCGCGACGGCCAAGGCGACTTCGACTTCTCGATCGGCACCTGGAAGACCGACCTCAAGCGCCTGCAGAATCCTTTGACCGGCTCCGCGACATGGATCGAATGCACGGGAACCTCCGTGGTCAGCAAGATCTGGAATGGCCGCGCCAATCTCGTGGAGCTCGAGGTCGACTGCCCGTCAGGCCACCTCCAGGGACTGAGCCTCCGTCTCTACAATCCCGAATCCCGCCAGTGGAGCCTCAACTACTCCAACAGCGCCGACGGCGCCCTGAGCCAGCCGGTGATCGGCGAATTCAAGAACGGCCGCGGCGAGTTCTTCAGTCAGGAGCCGTTCCGAGGACGCGTCATCTTCACCCGGTTTGTGATCACCAACCTCACGCCGGATTCCTGGCGCTACGAGCAGTCCTTCTCGGATGACGGCGGCAAGACCTGGGAAGTGAACTGGATCGCGATCGACACGCGGGTGAAGAGCGGCTCTGCCGGCGTTCCATAGCACCTCCTTCCCAGTTCGTTTCCGCCGTGTCAACCGGCCATTCCATGCTCTCGAGAGTACAGGGGATGTACCCGATCGTCCGTGCCGCCCCCGGACTCGCGGCTCCAAGCTCCTGCCCTGCAAGGGCTTGCAGTCCTCTTCCGGCCCTGGCACGGACATCGCCTTGGCTTCGACTCCATGTCGAGGATATCGAAACTACTCGCCCATGAAGCTTTTTGGTGGCTCCTTGCCGGCGCGCTGGGCCTCCTCATACCGGAGCTTATTGCTGCTCGCTGGATGGCCGGCAATCCTGACTTCGCTCTCTTCGCTGAGGCCGCAGGATTCTTCGGGTTGGGCGTAGTGATGGGCTCTCTCCGTCCGGAAAGACCCTGGCGATGGGCAGTCGCCGCTGTCGTATCGGCTGGAGTGAAGTCTTTGGCGGCCAGCGCTCTCCCGAAGAGTAGCTCGGTGATTCCAAGCTACCCGATCCTCTTCGCATTGATCGGCTTGCCGCACCTGGTGCTCTTTGGCCTCGTCACCTTGGCAGGTGCCTCCCTTGCCGCCTTTGCGCTCACTCGTCGACACCCACCGAGCGCTTCGGCAGCGGTGGTTCCCGGCAGGGACCCAAGCCTCCGCTCTCGGCTCGCGGCTTCCATAACCTGGATCCTCGTCTGGAGCGCAGTCTTGGGTTCGACCGGTTTTGCGGCGGGCTTCTACGGACCCTTGATTCTGCGGCCGGACTCCAATCTGGGACCTTTGTTGGGGATCTTCACCACTGGTCCTCTGGGTGCCGTTGTCGGTGTAGCCCTGGGTGTCATCCTTTCAGCCGTCCGGAGTTGGAGGCCCCCTCAAATGGTGCTCTGGATTGCAGTGAGCTGCGTCCTGTACGTGGCAGGCATCCTCGTCTTCACCGCGAGCTCGCACTGATAGACGGGTGCCGGGAGCGCGCCCTTCGGTTGGCGGTGAACGATGCCTGACTCGGCCGGCAACTTATCTGTTATGTTTCTTGACGCAGAAGCCGCCGAGGACGGTCAAGGTCCTTACGCTTTTTCGCAGGAAGCCGGCTTCTGCCGCGGCGCGAGTTCCTCTCCTCTGGGTCCTGCCGTCGATCTCGTGCTCGTCCGGCTTTCCTGCCTCCCCAATCGCTATTCCTCCGGAATTCTGGTTTTTTCCTGACTCTAGCTGCTCGGGCTCCAGTTTTTTGGATTTTCTCCAGCCGGAATCATCCCAAGCTATGGCCGAGCCGTTTTCCGCTGCTTCTGGCATTTTTCTTGAGCCCGAGCCGCCAAAGCGGTATCCAAGCCGTTCAGCTTGAGCCTGAGCCGTTTTTCTCCTGGTTCTGGCGTTCGAGCATTGCTCCAGCAGCTGGCGCGGCGCGCTTCTCCTCCATGCACTGAAAACCGGGGTGTAGAATGTGGAACCGATCTGGATCTGGAGGATTCATGAAAGCAACGTTTGCGCAGGCCGACCCGACTCGTCCCAAGCG
The DNA here is from genome assembly GCA_036277235.1 of Thermoanaerobaculia bacterium. Classification (GTDB taxonomy): domain Bacteria; phylum Acidobacteriota; class Thermoanaerobaculia; order Multivoradales; family UBA5704; genus DATMER01. The sequence continues at coordinate 3,876 of DASUNJ010000241.1, forward strand.
CCACGCTGCCATTCGAGCCTTGGCGTTGCTGCTTTCGGCGCGGAATCTGTGCGTCCTGATGTTGCTGTGCGCGGTCGCTGGCAGCGGCGGCTGCTCGGGCTTCGGCCGCCGCCCCGCATCTGCTCTGAGCGTGGCCGATCCCATTGATCATCTTGATTCCCTCGCGAGAGAGCCGATGGTTGTCGAGCATCCCGATGGCACCCTGTTCGTGAGCGGATACGGGGCCTCGGCACCGACCCTGTGGAAGAGCAGCGACCATGGCGCCAACTGGATGCGAGTCCATGTCGGGAATGAAGCCGACGGCGCCCTCGGCAACTCGGACGTAGACCTGGCCGTGGCCCCCGACGGCACGCTCTATTTCGTGGCGATGGTCTTCGACCGCGAGGCGTTGGAGGGCAGGAGCATCAGTATCGGCGTCAGCAAGGACGTCGGCATGACATGGTCATGGACATTGTTGTCGGAGACCCGGTTCGATGACCGGCCTTGGGTGGAGGTCGCGCCGGATGGGACCGCTCACGTGATCTGGAACGACGGCGACGGTGTCTGTCACGCCGTGAGCCGGGACGGCGGCATCACCTGGACGGAGCGACCCCGGATTCATGCCCAAGGTGGGTCGAGCCATCTTGCCGTAGGTCCCCATGGAGAATTGGCGGTGAGGGTGACGCCGTTGTCGGCGTCGGGGAACAGATACGATGAAGGCATCGATATCCTCGCCATCAGCAGCGACGGAGGTGCGACATGGCAGAAGCGGGCAGCGCCGGGCCAGCGGGAGTGGAGCCCGATGCAAGACAACCAGGTGCCGCCACGCTGGGTGGAGCCGGCGCTGCCGCGCTGGGTGGAGCCGCTCGCCTGGGACGCTGAGGGCGCTCTCTACTCGCTCTGGAGCAATCAAAAGGGACTCTGGCTCGCGCAATCACGGGATCAAGGCGTCGACTGGACGAGCTGGCATATGGACAAAGGCGCCGACGTCCTTTACTTCCCCTATCTGATCGCACGCGGGCATGGCGAGCTGGCAGGCACATGGTTTTCAGGCGTGGGCGAGAAGGTGCAGGCGCATGTGGGCTTGTTCAAGGTCGGCGATGGCGATGCGCCGCGGCTGATCCAGTCGAAGCCGATACGTCTCAACGCTTGGCGGCAAGACGTTCGAGATACCGGTGGCGAGTACTTGGCCATGACATTTCTGCGCACCGGCGGCCTCGGGGTGGTCAGTCCGGTCCAGAACCAGCAAGCAGAGCAGTTCGGGTTCTCGTGGTGGAAGATCGAGGTGCGCTAGTATGTCGTCAGCCTAAAAATGGCCGCTTTCCATAGCATGACCGACGCCTACTCTGTCCTGTTGACAATCTCGGTCGCTTTGGCGGTCGCCTCCTGGCTTGGGATCGGCGTCGCGAGATGGCGCAGGGTTCCGGAGTGGCTTCACCGGCTGACGTTTCTGCTTCCTCTCCCGGCGTTGGCGTTCGATGGGCTTGCGATCGCCGTTCATCTGGCATGGGGGCATCGACCGGGAACCGACCAGGCCATGAGCTGGAGCAGCTTCTTCGCCGAACATCCAGCGTTCGCCGTCGTGGCGTTTTTCTCTCTCGTTGCCTGGCTCTTTCGTCCAAGGCAGGCCGATCGGACTTCGGGGAGGACGCGTTCATGAAGCCGCTGCTGCGCTATCTATCACTCCTGCATGGGCTGTTGGCCCTGATGTTCGGTTGCGCCTCCATCGCGCTGATCATCATCGCGGCAAAGCTGGGCGGTGCCGCGATGCTCGCAGGCCTGACGCGGGACGCCGCGCAGCAGATCATCGAAGCCATGGGCGTGCTTGCGGTCGCCGTCGTGGCCTTGCAGATCGCGCAAACGATCACTGAAGAGGAGGTGATCCGTAGCGCACATGTCAGCGGCCCGACGCGGGTCAGGCGTTTTCTTTCCAGATTTCTCGTCGTCATCGTCGTGGCGCTCGCGATCGAGGGTCTCGTTGCCACCTTTCGCGCAGCGCACACGGGCTCAACGCTGCTTTACGCTGCGGCCATGATCCTGGCAGTGGGCGTGCTTCTGGCCGGCTGGGGTGTCTTCGTTCACCTGAACCGCTCTGCAGAGGAGCTGGAGCCTGAAGCCATGCAAGAGGCCAAAGGCGAGGACAAGAAGCTCAAGTAGCGGATTCTCCGCCCGAAGCGCTCAGCACCAGTGTTGCGCCGGTGCAGGAGAGACCTGAGATGAAGCATTCGATTGCCCACATCGCGCTCGTTGTGCGAGATTACGACGAAGCCATCGCCTACTATACCCAGACGCTCGGCTTCACGCTGGTCGAGGACACGTACCAGCCGGAGCAGGACAAGCGCTGGGTGATCGTGGCACCCGCGGGCTCCAGCGGCGCAACGCTGCTGCTCGCGCGCGCCTCGACGCCCGAGCAGGCCCGGTCCATCGGCAACCAGGCGGGTGGGCGCGTCTTCCTGTTCCTGAGCACCGACGACTTCTGGCGGGACTACCACCGAATGACCGCCGCCGGAGTCCAGTTCGTCCGCCCACCCAGCGTGGCACCGTATGGGACCGTGGCGGTCTTCGAGGATCTGTACGGGAACAAGTGGGACCTGATCGAGTACGGTGCCCGGGAGAATCCATAGGCCGCCTCGTCGTCGAGCTCAAGACGGAAGGGAGAGCCGGCACGCCCGTCCATCCACCCGTCCAGCTCTCCCGTCAGCATTCTGGACAAATTCGGGAAAATTGTCGAGATGTGTGGATCGTGTCACGAGTGTAACCGTGCGTCATGCATTCGTCTGTAAAGACGCTGTCCGATTTCAATGGATTGACAGTCTGCTGCCACGTTCCTACAATCGGCCATCCTGTCAGGGGATCACGCAACGTGAGAGCAGGCCCCTGGGGAGGAGGTTCCGCTGCGGTTTCTCTCGCTCCTCGTCCTAATCTCGACGCTGACCGCTTGCGGCAGCGCGGGAGCTCCGGCTCCTGTCCAGAATGCCGCCCCTCCGACCGACCCCGCGGTCAAAGTCGTCCCCCATGAGCAGTGGGCCGATGCCGTCCTCTACTTCGTCATCACCGACCGCTTCGCCGACGGCGACACCCGCAACAACCGGCAGGTGAACCCCAAGGCCAAGGGGACGTTCCACGGCGGCGATCTGGCCGGCCTGCGCCAGCAGCTCGACCAGATTGCCGAGCTGGGCGTGACCGCGATCTGGATCACTTCGCCGGTGGACCAGATCGACGGCTTCGTCACCGGCGCCGGCTTCCCCGACTGGGGCTATCACGGTTACTGGGCCGACGATTTCACCCGCATGGACCCGCGCTTCGGCTCCGAGGAGGAGCTGAAGGCCCTGGTGGATGACGCCCATGCCAGGGGGATCAAAGTGCTCCTGGATGTGGTCTACAACCACGCCGGCTACGAGTCCAAGTACGTCAGCAGCCCGCGGACTTCCGGGTGGCTGCGGGTGGGCGGCACCTGCGGCACGGACGACCTGACCTCGTGCCTGTCGGGGCTGCCCGATTTCAAGACCGAGCTGCCCGAGGTGGCCGAGTACCTGATCGACGCCCATCTCGACCGCGCCGAGCGGGTCGGGGTGGACGGGTACCGGCTGGACACGGTCAAGCACGTGGATCATCCCTTCTGGCAGGAGCACCGGCGCCTCACCCGCGAGCGGATGGGCAAGGATTTCTTCCTCATCGGCGAGGTCTGGGGCGGCGACGCCAAGTCGCTCGATCCCTGGTTCTCGACCGACGAGATGGACGCCGGCTTCGACTTCTCCTTCCAGGGGAGCACTCTTGGCTGGCTTCAGGGACGGGGACGGACCGTGGCGTTCGACAAGTACCTCAAGTCGCGGGAGCAGGTCCGCGCCGGGTACCACCTGTCGCAGTATCTTTCCTCGCATGACGTCAAGGGCGCGCTCTCGCTCCTCGAAGGGGACCGGGAGCTGTTCCGGCTCGCGGCCTTGCTCCAGATGACGACTCAGGGCATCCCGACCCTCTACTACGGCGAGGAAGTCGGCCGTCCGGGTGGGGACTGGCCGGACAACCGGAGCGACATGCCCTGGGGCGACAGGCCTGTCCAGCCCGGCACGGGTCTGCCGCGGGACGAGGCGCTGCGGGAGGACTACAAGAGGATGATCGCGATCCGCCGTGCCCATCCCTCCCTGTCGCGGGCTCCGCACACGAGCCTGTCGAGCGAGGGGGACCTGCTCGTCTTCCTGCGCCGCCATGAGGGAACGGAGGGGACGAAGGACACGGTGGTCGTGGCCGTCAATCGGGGGGCTGCGCCAGCGACGGCCGCTTTCGACGTCCCGGCCGAGTGGGGAGACGCGCAGGTCCGCGACTTCTGGAAAGATGAAGCCGTCCAGCGCTCCGGTGGCAAGATCGAAATCACGGTCGGGCCTCGCGACGCGCGCATCCTGGGGGTCGAGAATGGCTGAGGTGACGTTCGATCACGTGAAGAAGAGCTACGGCCCGGTCACGGTCATCGAGGACTTCAGCCTCGAAATCCGGGACAGGGAGTTCATGGTGCTCGTGGGGCCGTCGGGCTGCGGCAAGTCCACGGCGCTGCGCATGATCGCGGGGCTCGAAGAGATCACGGGCGGCGAGGTCTCGATCGGCGACCGGGTGGTCAACGACGTGCCGCCCAAGGACCGCGACATCGCCATGGTCTTTCAGAGCTACGCGCTCTATCCGCACATGAGCGTGCGGGAAAATCTGGAATTCGCCCTCAAGATCCGCAAGACCCCGAAAGACGAGCTGGACCGGCGGGTGCGCGAAGCGGCGGACATCCTGGGCATCACCGAGTACCTGGACCGCAAGCCCAAGCAGCTCTCCGGCGGCCAGCGCCAGCGCGTCGCCCTGGGCCGCGCCATCGTGCGCAAGCCTGCCGTGTTCCTGTTCGACGAGCCGCTTTCGAATCTGGACGCCAAGCTGCGCGTCCAGATGCGCACCGAGATCACCAAGCTCCAGAAGAGCCTGCAGACCACGACCGTCTACGTCACCCACGACCAGATCGAAGCCATGACCATGGGGCACCGGATCGCCATCATGAAGACCGGCCAGCTCCAGCAGGTCGGCACGCCGCTGGAGGTCTACGAGCGGCCGGCCAACCTGTTCGTCGCCGGCTTCATCGGCACGCCGCCCATGAACCTCGTCCCGGCGGTCTTGAAGGATGGCAGGATCGTCGCGTCCGGTTTCGAGCTGCCCCTGCCCGCGAACCAGTCCGGGGCCGGAGACGGCCGGAAGGTGATCGTCGGCATCCGGCCCGAGAACATTCGCGAGACGGCCCGGGGGGGCGAGACGGCCCGGATCAACGCCAAGGTCGATTTCGTCGAGCCGCTCGGCCACGAGGTCATCGTCCACGGCAGGATCGGTGACGACATCCTGGTCGCCAAGCTCGATCCGCACCGGGCTCCCGAGATGGGCTCCGACATAGCGCTCGAGATCGAGCTGAACGCGCTCCACATTTTCGACGCCGCGAGCGAACAGCGCCTGGGCGCGGCGTGACAGCGCGCTGGATAGCGAAGAAGGGACGAAGAAGGAGAGACGTGATGCGCAATTCCCTGCTCCAGACCCTCCGCACCCTCGGCCTCGGCGGGGCCGC
>DASUNJ010000242.1:0-6412 GCA_036277235.1 Thermoanaerobaculia bacterium
GGCCTGAGCGGGCTGAGGCGTCTCCGGTCCGAGGAGATCCGGGAAGTCGAGCCCCATGCCGCGGGCATCGCGGCCCTCCACGTGCCGGAGACGGGTATCGTGGACTACCCGGCAGTGGCACAGGCCTACAGTCGCCGCATCGAACGGCATGGAGGCAAGATCCTCACGAAAGCCCGGGTCTCCTCCATACGCTCCGACGGCTCCGGTCTACGGATAGAGACCCCGGCGGGGGCGGTTGCCTGTTCTCGCCTGGTCAACTGCGCCGGCCTGCAGTCCGACCGCATCGCCCGCCTCTGCGGCGCCGAGCCGGACGTGCGGATCGTTCCCTTCCGCGGCGAGTACTACGAGCTGGTGAAGACGGATCTGGTCCGTGGCCTCATCTACCCGGTTCCCGACCCGCGCTTCCCGTTCTTAGGCGTTCACCTGACCCGGATGATCGGAGGCGGGGTGGAGGCAGGACCGAACGCCGTTCTGGCTTTAAAACGGGAGGGCTACCGCTGGACCGACGTCTCGCTCCGGGACTCGCTATCCATCGCGGGATGGCCCGGCGTCTGGGCTCTAGCGGCCCGCTTCTGGAAGATCGGTGTCTATGAGGTCTGGCGCTCGCTCGTGAAGTCCACCTTCGTCCGCGACCTCCAGCGCCTGGTACCGGAGATCCGTCCCGAGGACGTCCACCGCTCCGGTTCGGGCGTGCGTGCTCAGGCCCTGGAGCGCAACGGTGCGCTGGTGGACGACTTCCGGATCGTGGAGACCGAGCGGGCCGTCCATGTCCTCAACGCTCCCTCGCCGGGAGCGACCGCCTCGATGGCCATTGGCCGTACCATCGCGGCCCAGATCCTTTAAGCGCGGCGGAGGGCGGACGCCGGAGCATCAAGGGAGAGCGCGCGCAGGTACTGCCGGTCGAAGGCGGCGAGCTGGCTCTCGAGCTCCGAGTAGGGCCCCGGCTCCCAGGCGTTCGAGGAAACCCCCTTGTGCGCGTTGGCGCACAGCTCCCAGTCCTGGCGGTTGGTCATGTCCCAGAAGTCGATGGCGGGCTGCGGATCGAAGCCCGGCGCGGCAATCGCGTCCGGATGGAAGTACCAGTCGCAGACGATGCGGGTGCGGCCGATGCCGAGCGACTGAGCGCGGTGGACCAGCACGTAGTCGGGGTGGAACGACAGGAAGGCGCTCGGGAAGACCGTGTAGTAGTAGACGCGCGCGCGCTCCTCGGGAGAGAGCCCGGCGAAGGGGACCGCGCAGCGCCCGCCGTGGCTCGTCATGCTCCCCTCAGGATTGCTCATCCACATCGGCCCGCCCAGGACTGGTCCCTCGGAGAGATCGTTCTCGGTGTTGCGGTAGGGCGTCAGCTTGTTCAGGTGCGGATGCACCTTCGGACAGTGATAGCACTCGCTGTAGTTGTGGAAGAAAAGCTTCCAGTTGGCCTGGACCTCGTAGACGCTCTGGTGGACCGACCGCAGCTCGGGGAGCCGCCAGGCCTCGAACTTGCCCGCCAGTCCCGGCAAGGCCTCCTCGAAGGGGACCGGATCCGGCGCGAGGTTCAGGAAGAGCAGGCCCTGCCAGTCGGCGAGAGCGACTGGCTTGAGCGGATAATCCTGCGCATCGAAACCGGCGACCTCGGCCATGTTGGGCGCGGCGCGCAGGGCTCCATCGAGCTCGTAGGTCCAGGCGTGGTACGGACACTGGATGGCATGGCCGTGCTCGCCCTGCGGAGTGAGGCAAAGGCGGCTGCCGCGATGGCGGCAGAGGTTGTGGAAGGCGCGGATCGTTCCGTCGCCGTCCCGGACGACCATGACGCTCTCCCGGTCGAGCTCGAAAAGGAAGAAGCTGCCGGGCGAGGCGAGCTGCGAAACATGGCCCGCGAGGAGCCACGAGCGGTGGAAGATCCGCTCGCGCTCGGCGCGGAAGATTTCCTCGGACGTGAAGTACTCGCCGGACAATGTGTGCTGGCCGAAGGCGGTGCGCGGTCTCATGATGGGGCGGGATTCTAGCATCGCGCGTTCGGTGGTACACTCCCGCCGCCTTTCGGGGCTACTCGAAAACCATGCCGATCCCGACGCCTTTTCACGAGCGCACGCAATCCCTGTGCACCAGCTACCGCTGGAAGGACTGGGCAGGCTACTGCGCGGTCAGCAGCTACGACACGAACCACGAGCGCGAGTACTTCGCCTTCCGCGAATCGGCCGGCCTGCTCGACGTCACGCCGCTCTACAAGTACGAGGTTTCCGGCCCGGACGCGGCAGCCCTTCTCGCCCGCATGATGGTGCGCGACCTGTCCAAGCTCAAGGTGGGCCGGGTTGCCTATACCTGCTGGTGCGACGACGACGGCAAGGTGATCGACGACGGTACCGTCTCGCGGCTGGGCGAGAGCCACTTCCGCGTCACCTCGGCCGATCCGAGCCTGTACTGGCTGCAGGCGCTGAGCCGCGGCTTCGACGTGCAGTTGGAGGACTCAAGCACGCGCTTGGCGGCGCTGGCGCTCCAGGGACCCACCTCGCGCGCCATCCTGCGCGATGCAGGCGTTTCGGATATCGACGCGCTCAAGTTCTTTGGAGTCACCCGCACGGCGATCAAGGGCATCCCTGTCTGGATCAGCCGCACCGGCTACACCGGCGACCTGGGCTACGAGGTCTGGGTCGAGCGCGATCAGGCGCTGGCGGTCTGGGACGCCCTGATGGCCGCCGGAGCCCCGCACGGCATCGAGCCCGCGGGGCTCGATGCGCTCGACGTCACTCGCATCGAAGCCGGCTTCATCCTGCTCGGCGTCGACTACTACAGCTCGCACAAGGTCGTCCTGGAATCGCGCAAGTCCACGCCGCTGGAGCTCGGCTTCGGCTGGATGGTCGATCTCGAGCGCGGCAGCTTCATCGGCCGTGACGCCATTGCCACCGAGATGAAGCGCGGCTCGGTCTGGCAGCTCGTGGGTCTGGAGGCGAGCTGGGAGGAGCTCGAGGCGCTGTATGCCAGCTTCAACCTGCCGCCGAGTCTTCCTCCCACTGCGCGGCGCGACGCGCTGCCGGTCTATGACGGGGAAGGCCGCCAGGTGGGTCAGGCGACCAGCCACACCTGGTCGCCGCTCCTCAAGAAGTACCTGGCGATCGCCTCGGTGCACCGCGGCTTCGAGGCCAAGGGGACGAAGCTTCAGATCGAGCACACCGTCGAGTACGAGAGGCGCAAGGTCACCGCGACCGTCGCGCCGACCCCGTTCTACGACCCGGAGAGGAAGCGCAAGCCTTGAGCAGCAAGCAATACGACGCCATTGTCGTGGGCGCCGGGCACAACGGCCTGGTCTGCGCGGCCTATCTGGCGAAGGCCGGGCGCAAGGTCCTGGTCCTGGAGCGGCGGCATCAGGTCGGCGGTGCGACGACGACCGAGGAAATCTACCCCGGATACAAGTTCACCTGCTGCTCCTACGTGGTCTCGCTGATGCGGCCCTGGATCATCCGCGACCTGGACCTGCCGCGCCATGGCTACGAGATCCTGCCGCTGGAGGCAACCGTCACTCCGTTCCCGGATGGGCGGTACCTGGTGCGTGATTCCGATCCGGAGCGGACGCGCCGCTCCATCGCCCAGTTTTCGCCGCACGACGCGGAGGTCTACAAGCGCTTCGGACAGGAGATGGCCGAGCTCGGCCGCATGATCAAGCCGATCATCGATCAGCCGGCCCCTGATCCGCTGTCGCGAGACCCGCGGGAGCTGCTGCGGATTGCGCGCCTGGGCAAGCAGCTCCGTGGCCAGGGGGACGACTGGCTCTTCGCCAACGTCAAGATGATGACGATGAGCGCGGTGGACTTCCTCTCCGAGAGATTCGAGTCCGAGCAGCTCATCGCGCCGATGGCGATCTCCGGCATCATCGGCACCTTCCTCGGCGTGCGCTCTCCCGGCACCGCCTACGTCCTTCTCCATCACTACATGGGCGAGATCGACGGCTCGTTCCGCGCCTGGGGGCTGCCCAAGGGGGGCACAGGCGCCATCGCCGACGCCATCGCCAGCTCGGCACGCGCGCTGGGCGTCGAGATCCGGACCGAGGCGCCGGTCGCCCACCTGCTGTGGGAGAAGGGAACGGCGTCGGGAGTCGTACTTCAAAACGGCGACGAGATCCGCGCCAAGTCCGTGATCTCGGGGCTCGATCCCCATCGCACCTTCCTCAAGCTCGTCGGCGAGGAGCACCTCGACCCCGAGATCGCGCAGCAGGTCCGGAGGTTCAAGATGCGCGGCTCCTCGGGCAAGGTAAACCTGGCGCTCGACGCGCTGCCCGAGCTCGCCTGCTTGCCGGGCTATGGCCCCCACCTGCAGGGAGGCATCACGATCGCGCCGTCGATCGATTATCTGGAGCGCGCCTACGACGACGCCAAATACGGCGCCTTCTCCCGCAAGCCGTTCATGGACGTGCTCATCCCGTCGATGACCGATCCGACGTTGGCCCCACCGGGCAAGCACGTGATGTCCATCTTCGTCCAGTACGCGCCCTACAACCTCAAGGAGGGGGCCGCGGACTGGCCGAACCAGCGCGAGGCGTTCGGCGACACGGTCATCGACACACTCTCGGAGTACATGCCGAACCTGAAGAACCTGATCCTTCACCGCCAGGTGCTCACCCCCTGGGACCTGGAGCAGATCTACGGCTTGACCGAGGGCAACATCTTCCATGGCGAGCTGTCGCTGGAACAGCTCGCTTTTCTGCGTCCGATGGCCGGCTGGAGCCGCTATCAGACACCGATTCGCAACCTCTGGATGTGCGCCTCGGGGACCCATCCCGGCGGCGGCATCATGGGTGCGCCGGGCGCGCTCTGTGCCCAGACCATGCTCTCCAAGAGGGCGGTCTGATGGGCTTCGACGCAATCGTGATCGGTGCCGGTCCGAACGGCCTCGCGGCGGCCGCGCGGCTTGCAGCGGCGGGGCGCAAGGTCGTCGTCCTCGAGCGCTCGGAAGCGCCGGGGGGGTTGTCGGCGAAGCGTGAGTTTCACGCCGGCTACTCCGTGCCCGGCCTCCTGCACGACGAAGGCCTGGTGCCACGCGCGATTGCGGAGAAGCTCGGCCTGGCCAAGCAGGGTCTCGCGTTCCGCCGGCCTCCGGCCACGTACATCGCTGAAAAGAACGGGCCGGGAATTCTCCTCCCCGGTGATACTGCCGGAGCCGCCGAAGCGATCAGCAAACGCTCGCAGCGCGACGCGCAGAGCTACCAGCGCCTGCGCGCCTTCCTCGATCGGATCACGCCGCTCGTCGGCGCTGTGTTGGCCGAAGTGCCGCCGGCCCTGGCACCCGGATCGGCGGGAGACTTCTGGCAGCTTGCGCGGCGTGGCCTGGCGCTGTGGAAGATCAGCCGCCACGATCTCCTGGAGCTGGCGCGTGTGGCGCCGATGTGCGTCGCCGACTTCCTGAACGAATGGTTCCAGACGTCGCTTCTCGTCGAAGCGCTCGCCGCGCCTGCGGTCGCCTCCACCTGGTCCGGCCCCTGGTCGGCCAGCACGACGACCAACTTCCTGCTGCGCGAGTGCTCCGGCGGAGAGTCCATCGAGGGAGGACCGCCAGCCCTCGTCAAGGCGCTCCTCGCCGCGTGTCGCGCCGCCGGAGCCGAGCTTCGCACCGGCGCCGAGGTCCAGCGCATCCGCCTCGACCGCGGTAAAGTGGCTGGCGTCACACTCGCCTTGGGCGAGACGATCGACGCTCCGCTCGTCCTCTCTTCCGCGGACCCGAAGCGCACGATGCTCAAGCTCCTGGCGCCGGGAACCCTGCCGCTCAAGATCGAAGAGGAATTCCTCCGGCTGCGCAGCCGGGGCAGCGCGGCGAAGGTCCACTTGGCCCTCTCGGGTCCGCTCGAGCTGACAGCCAGCGACGGCCGGCTCGACGAGGCGATCCGCATCGGCGGCGGCCATGTCGATGAGCTCGAGCGCGCCTACGACGCCATCAAATACCGGCGCTTCTCGGACCACCCGCATCTGGAAATCCGCGTGCCGACCGTCGCCGATCCGAGTCTCGCGCCGGCCGGCCACCACGTGGTCTCGATCCTCGCGAGCTTCGCGCCCTACGGCCTCGACGGTGGCTGGACCGAGGAGGCGCGCGAGCGCCTGGGCGAAGCCGTGATCTCGGTCCTGGAGCAGCACGCCCCGGACGTGCGCCGACGCATCGTGGCGAGTGAGGTCTTGACCCCCGTAGATCTGGAAACGCGCTTCGCCCTCACGGGCGGCCAGCTCCATCACGGCGAGCTGGCGCTCGACCAGCTCCTAGTCATGCGCCCTTCGCCATCCGCAGCGCGCTACCGCACCTCCGTACCCGGCCTCTTTCTGGGCGGCAGCGGGAGCCACCCCGGCGGGGGAGTGCGCCCGACGGCCGGGTGGCTGGCTGCGGAGGCGGTGCTGGGGGCCTGAACGCGAGGTAGGCCCCTCTACCCAGCGGGTAGACCCCTCTACCCAGC
>DASUNJ010000243.1:0-10913 GCA_036277235.1 Thermoanaerobaculia bacterium
CGACTGCCAATTGCTGTACGGAAGCACCGACTGGCCCAGCAAGTGCTCGAAGGATTGCCCGGCCAAGGACACCCCGAGGCTTGCCCCCGAGGTGAAGTCGGTCTGCATCGCCTCACCGGGTCGATGCTGCTGGGCAAAGAAGATCTCCCGCGCCGGGCCGTGCTCGGCCCGCCAACGCTTGATCCGCCGCTGCAGGGTCCGCAACTGCCCCTCCTCGTAGTGACCCGGCCGGCGACGCACCAAGTCCTCGAACAACGTCTTGGCTTCCAACTCCGGCGCTTCCTCCAGACGCTGCGCGATCTCCGGCCAGTCCTCGTTGAACGGGTCCTCCCGTGTACGCCAAGTCCGCGGCGGCTTCAGCTCTGAAGGCAGCTTCCCAGTCTCCAGGTACCGCCGTGCTGTATTGCGGTGCAGGCCGGAGCGCAGCGATGCAACCCCTATGCGACCATGCTTGCTCATCTCGTCCATCAACTTCCTCACTTGTGCATCCTTGACCACGCTCCCGGCTCCTCCCTTCTCGAAGAGCCGGGATTGTGGTCCTCTGGCGCGGCACCAGCCAGCGCCAGACCTTGGCTAGATTGCACAGGAGTAATTGTCGCCAGTGCACAGGACTAATTGTCGCTGCGCACAGACGGCATCTACGAGGGCAGGTTCGTACTTCCCTGACCTTGCGTCTACCTGCTTGAGAAGCTTCGGGGCCGCGACTTGGCGGTCCCTGGTCATGGCATAGCCTTGGCCCGCCTCCTCGCGTCGGAAGCCAAGCAAGCCGGTGTCCTGGTCGTAGAGGAGCTCCACTCGAGATTCGGTCAGCCCCATCAGAGAGAGGGCGGCCTGGTTGAAAGAGACGTACCCGTGAACACGGTTGACGGTCACCCGTGGCTCCGGGGGGCGGGAGGGGACTGGAGGGGCGGGCTTGCCAGTGCGAGTCCAGAGCGTCCAGGACATCGGCTATTCCTTCCTGCGGCGGGCGTGCTCGCTTTAATCTGCACTACGCGGCCTGCCCGGCATCTTAAGCCAGCTAGCTCCTCACGGAGCTTCCGCGGAATGGGTGCCACCCGTTTCCTGCTGCAGCTCCGAGTGCACCGCCGCCGCATGCCCTGGATACTGGCGTCACTTCAGCGACAGTGAAGTGCCGCATTGCGGTAAGTTTAGCGAATCTGCCGAACCGCCCAAGTGATGTAGTCGAGCGCCTCGTTGAAGCCATAGATCTCCCATGTCTCATCGACCCAAGAGCGATATGGCCATTCCATGTAGCGGGTCGTCACAGTCTTGGCCTTCCGCAGATCCTGGACGATTCTCGTGCTCGCGTCGTGCGAGAACGTGCCGTTGTTGATGACTCGAGCTGTGGACGGCGCGCGGCCGTCGATGCGGATCGCCACTGTTGAGCCTGGGTAGTGATCGTGGCCGATGCTTACAACTACTTTGCCTGGACTGTGGGCAAACACCCACAGGTCGCGTACATACATGTAGCAGCTCTTGGCATCGTTAATCGGATCCTTGCTGCAGGCGACGCTCCAGTTGTTGCGTTCCGCCAATTGCAGCCGATTGCCGCGCTCGCCAGCGAAGGAGCCGCTGCCGTCGGTGTAGTAGAACCGATAGGCAACGCCACTGAGTTCTCCGCTCTCGATCTTTTGAGGGACACCCTCGTAGTCCTTCTCCATCTGGATGAAACCGGCGTCGGACCAGGGACCCGGTGATTGGATCAGAGTCGGGGCTGGAGGCTCTTGTGCCATGCCATGGTAGGGCGGCATGAGCATGGCGAGGAGTAGCACTGATGCGGACCTGATCACCACGAGCCTCCTTTTGACGCTGTATGGGGTGTGCACGGGCGTTCCGAGTGACGCCCAACGCTTGACGCTTCACCGTGCGGACGGCGAAGTCGGCCGTCCGTGTGCAAGCGCCGTGTTCGGCGACGTGCGACTGGTTTTATTGGCCGTACTCCTTCTGGAGAGCTTCCAAGCGCGCCTGGTCCTCTTTGGTGAATTCCTGCGTGGAAAGAATAGCCTCACCATTCGGGCCATCCAGGCGCGTAACTGTTACTGTGAGCCCTGCATCGGGTGGGACATCTACTGTTCCCCACTCGCTGAACTGGTTGGGCGCCAAGTTCCACTGAGCCTCCTCCCCTGGCTCGAGACCTCCTGAGATAGGGTAGTTGAACTCCTCCTCCAGCCAGGGAACCGACCGTCCTGGACTGGTTATCTTCCCGCTGAAGTAAGCATGCGAAATTGGATGCTTGGTTCCGTTCCTGACTCTCAACTGAATCACTGGTTTAAAGCTGCCGAAGTAGTCCCGCTCCTTATAGAACCGCGACCGTAGCACTTCGAACTTCGCCAACTCAGCCATTGCGCGAGTCGCCGCGTCGCGCTCCTTGACCAGCTCTTGGATCTCTTTAACCGCCCGCTCGCGTTCCTTAGCCTTCTGAGCTGCCACTACTCGGTCTGCGGCAGAGATAATCTCCTCCCCGGTCTTACCTTGAAGCATGCTCTTGAGGTTCTTTTCGGCATCCTGTGCATCAGGAGCTTCGCCCGTGGTGAAAATCTCGGAGAGGTCAAGTTGGCTCATTGCAAGAGTCTGCACTGCTGAATCCAGTTCCGCGCGTTTGTTTTCCGGTAGTGCCTCTCTAACTTCCTTGAGGGACGCTTTTGTTGTCTCGTCGGTGGACGTGTCTACTGTAGGCTGGCCGCATCCAGCAAGCAAGAAGATAACAAGCAAACAGAACCTCTTCCTCATTGTCCCTCCTGTAGCTCATGCCGCTTTAGGTCAGCCGCCGAACGCTGTTGCTGCTCAGCGGCCGAAAAGCGGAGCTTTTTGGTCCGCTGGAGCAGCCTGGGTTGGGCGAGCTCAATATGGCTTAGCATTCTGTATGGACCTAACCTTCTCTATAACACTCTCGACTCTTGCGATTTGAGCCTGCTTAAACTCATAGGTCGGATAGTCTTGATAGTCGGCAAAAGCCTGTTTCTGGTATCCGAGTGCCTGCAAGATTAAATCCAGATCCTCGGTCGTAAGTTGATCTCGCATCAAATCTGTTCCTCCTTGCCGTCGATAATAAATCCGATGCGTCTCCGATGCTCTTCGTCTTCAATCTTCTCGATGTAGCAAAGTAGCTGAACGGTTGCCTGATGCGCCAAGAGCATGCATGGTATACCTGCCAGCTTCCCCTCTAATCGAATTCCGTGGAAGGACTCCTCGGCAAGACGCTCCACATTCATTTGAATTCCGCCGTTGAGTATTGCAAGAATCGCTGGCTGCTGGTCAGATGGAAGCTGCTGGCGCCACTGTAAGATTGAATCGGCCAAACGCCGCATGAAAACGCCAGCGGATTGATACTCATTCCGCTCTTCCTGAGTTGGGATATCGAGTACATGAGTGTCTGGCATTCGAAGCTCGGGAAGGTGATAGTTCTGCGTTGGTCCGTTTATCAGAGACCTGAGTCCCTCTTGGAGCTTCTGGGTTCTTTCGCCATAATACTCCAGCGCCTTCTTGAGTGACTCATCCATCGGCTATTCTCCTCTGCGCCCAACGGTTCTGCCATGAGCGGCTGCTTGCCGTCCGCTCGATAGGCCGGGTTGGCTGCCCTCAAAGTCTAGGCATTGCGGAGCCGCTCCAAAACTCGATCTCGAACAGACCTGCGCTGGCCCATATTTGTCCACGCCGATGTTTCCCGAAATGACTCGTCCCTAGGGAAAAATTTATACATCGCGAGACAACCGTTAAAGTTCCACCAAGCAACCTTGCCTTCTTCAGGGTAGCTGCGGTCTATCTCAACAATGACTGGATCAAGAACGATACCTTGATGAGGCACTTCTGCCTGTTGGATCGTCGGGTCAACTAAGAGCCACTTATTCCGTTCGCCAGAGTCCGCCATTCCAACTAAGTGGCCACCCCAATGGCCCGGAGGAGCATCACCAATCCCTACAGCATGCCGGAATGAACCCTCTGCCGCCAACCAGCGATGTAGATTTTCCTCGAAGTCACGTCCGGCAGGGTGCCCCGCGCGCTCAGTCAAGGCAGGATTGTGCACGATCAATCGCACGGTAAAAGGGCTAACGACTTCTCCAAACTTTTCCGCCACATCTACAAGCGCCGCAACGGCATTGATGCAGGACAAGCAGCCGAAGCCCTCTTCTATCTCGTCCCTTACTGCAAGCACAAGAGCGGGAAGATCCATGCGCCTCCATTCAGAACTCGTGCCGGCCAACGTTAGAGTCTACGTTCGCCATCTGCTGGACTAGGACACGACTTTCGTGCCATACGCAATCAGTTGTCCTCGTTATATTACCCTCAAGTCTCACAGACACATAGACTTAGGAAGGCTACTCCCGATTCTGGAAGGTTGTCAATCAGGACGGAGAAGCGCCCGGAACTGGTGCCACCCCTCTTCTTGCTGCGTCCCTGCCCACCGTGAGCCCCCCGCCGCCCGCCAAGGGGGCCCTTCGCCCCCTCGGCCACTCCCCCGTACAGGCGGGCAGTTTCAGCCACAGAGCCACGCCGGCGCCTCGCAGCTTCGCCCGGCATACCTCCGTGTCCGTCCCCACAGCTCAGCTCTGTTCCAGGGAAGTCACAGCACACTTCCTTTTGAGAGGCCGCCCACTCCGGCCGTGGTGACCGGAGCCGTGCGGCCCTCAGGAGGTCCGAATGCTTCGACTCTCGCAGCTCTTCAGTTCCCTGTTCTTCCTCTGGGCAGAGATCGGCTCCGTCCTCGATCCGGACGGCCGCCCGAAGCCCAACGCGGGCGACTCCGGCGACACCGGTTCCATCCTGGAGCCAAACGGCTGAACGAGGCTCGCGGGCCGGGGGTCCATTCCCGGCCCGCTTTTGCCTGCAAGGGATACCCGCCGTTTCCTGCTTACGCTATTATCCGCTCGCTAAGAAGCTTTCAGAGGAGGACCGCATGGAGCACAAGCATCTCGATGCCGCCACCTTGGAGCACCTGCTCGCCGCAGACCGCACGGCGAAGCAGACCG
The DNA here is from genome assembly GCA_036277235.1 of Thermoanaerobaculia bacterium. Taxonomy (GTDB): domain Bacteria; phylum Acidobacteriota; class Thermoanaerobaculia; order Multivoradales; family UBA5704; genus DATMER01. Next base: position 4,968 of record DASUNJ010000243.1, read on the forward strand.
AGCAGCTCTTCCACGTGCTCGCCGTCTGTCCTCACTGCCGAGAGGTGGGCGGCTGGCTGCTCGAGCTGCACCAGGCCAACGCCCTCCCTCCAGTCTTCGGCCCTATCGACGCAGCCCTTGCCCGGTCGCGCGCCGAGGCGCCCCGGCTCCTGGAGGAGCTTCTCCCCCTGGCGCCGGAGGAACGCCTCGCCCGGGTCCACGCCGATCCGCGTTTCGTGAGCTGGGGCCTCTGCGAGCTGCTGGTCCGCAGGAGCTGCCAGACCGCAGCGCAGGAGGCGGCCGAGGCTGTGCACCTCGCCGACCTGGCGGTCCATGTGGCGGACAGAGTCGCGGAAGGCAGCCTCTTCGAGGAGAGCTGGGTCTACCAGCTTCGGAGCCTCGCCTGGGCCGCTCTGGGCAACGCCCGCCGGGTGCACGGCGACCACACGGGAGCTGAGCGGAGCTTCGACATGGCGGACTCCTGGTGGGAGGCGGGAACGCGGGGCACCGAAGATGCCCTCGGCTACGAGCCCATCCTTCTTGACCTGAAGGCGCCGCTCCGAACGGCGCAGCGGCGCTTCCCCGAGGCCATCAAGCTGCTCGACGCGGCCGTCGAGCTCTTCCTCCACGGCGAGCACCGGGATCCACACCTCGCTGGCAGGAGCCTCGTCTCGAAAGCCGGAGCGCAGATCGAGATGGGCGAATCGGAAGCCGCCGTCCAGACCCTGAAGAGAGCAGCCGGCCTGATCGACCCCGAGCGCGATCCGCGCCTGTTCCTCTGCATCCGCCACAACCTGGTCGACAACCTCTCCAAGATGGGCCGCCACACGGAAGCGGCCGACCTCCTCCCGGAGCTCCGGGAGCTGGCTGCAGCGCACGGCGGCACGCTGGACCGGCTCCGCCTGCGTTGGGTTGAGGGCCGCGTGGCCGCTGGCCTGGGCGAGCACGAGCGAGCCCGCCAGCTCCTCACCAGCGTCCGCCAAGCCTTCCTGGATGACAGGAATCCCTACGAAGCCGCTCTGGCTACCCTTGACCTGGTCGTTTCCCACCTGGGGGAGGGGAACACCGCGGAAGTCCGCGTCCTGGCCGACGAGATGGTCGCCGTCTTCCGCGCTCACAACGTCCCCCGCGAAGCCTTGGCCGCCGTCCTCCTCTTCCAGGAAGCCGCCCACCGCGAAGCCGTGACCGCCGACCTGGCCCGCGAAGTCGCCGCTTCGATCAGTCGAGCGCGTGGAGGCGCGGCGAAGTGCCCCTAAGCTCCTCTTAGGGAAGGGCGTCTCCCACTCCCTTCCCGTCCTTGCATGGCTCTTACCATTTCTTGTAGAGTGGTAATCACCGTTCCGTGAATCGGATTCAGAAGTGCGACTCTCAGTAACCCATCCCGAAAGGCGATTCGCAGGTGAGCGCTTCCGCTTGCCTGCTCCAACGGAGGAGGACGTGACGATGAAAGCTGCGATCTTGCTTGGTACCGCGTTCTTGGCGTTCTGGCTGATGGGTTCGAGCTGGCAGCAAGACGGTAGTGGCGGGCCGATTACACAGGGTGGCTGCCACATCGACCCTGACGGCCGGCCATTTTGCCAACCGTAATCTTCAGGCGGGCCGCCAGCTCTCCTGGAGGCCCGCTTCCCTCGTTGTTTTGGCATGTGCTACCCTTTCCGGGGATGCCCAAACAGCGTCGCACAGCGAGTCAGTTGCGGCTCGTCCTCCGCAACGGTGGCAAGATTCCGTCTGCCAGGGAGTTGGCGGAACGAGCCTTTGCCATCCGCTACGACGATGCGGCTGAAATGCTCGAGCTAGCGCGACTGGCTGTCGAGCAAGCCCGCTCCGACACACCCGAGGTTCAAGCGTTCGCCCTCACTCACCTTGGTAATGCGGAGCGCATCAACGGGCTTTTTCTCGAGGCTTTTCGGTCCTTTAAGGAGGCCGAAAAACTTTTGAGTCGCCCTGACCCACTCTTGCTCCAGTTCCGTGCATCCCTGCACCAGGATCGTCGCCATTTCGGCCCTGCATTAGCCAGCCTGAGGCGGGCTACACGGCTTGTGACGGATCGCGGGAAGCGGGCGATCATCAAGCTCAAGAGCGCGCACGTCCTCGATCTCTCTGGAGAACCTCGCGCTGCGATTGCAGTCGCCACAACCGGAGGAGGTGCCGGGCGTTTCGAGAAGAAGATGGCGTAAGTTCGGCTGCAGCCTCGCGCCAGCGGGTTCGGCGAGCAGGTCGCCAACGTCGCGCAGCCCTCTTCCCAGGGGAATCGCCTGCCGTCGGCCTCGTGAGTGTGCTCTTGGCGACTCCCGCAGCCCTCCGGAGGCCCTCCTCGTGGCCAGGAGGACGGTCCTCTTCCCTTCCTTTCCCGATCGCGAGCTCGGGAAGGCCGGTTGCCGGAGAAGCTGAGAGTCAGAATCGTCGCCGCGCCGCCTACGGCGGCAGACTCGGGTAAGCGCTCACGAAGGGAAGGGCTGGCGGGAACGACCCCAGAGGGAACCTGGCCGTCCGATCTCCCGCTTTGAGCTTCTCCGCGGCCTCCCGGAATGCGGCCACGAAGGCGGAGTACGCTTCCCAGAACGTCTCCCGGGCAGCTTTCGTCGCTGCATGGTAGGCGGGCGCCGGCGACCTCTTGGTCTGGTTCGGACGGCTATGAGGATCCTGCCGCAGGATCGCCTCGGCGCCCAGCGGCTCGACCCCTCTCGCCTCCCGGGCGGCTCGGGCCTCCGCTTCGATCTCCTCGACCAGCTCCGCGATCCGCTGCCGGTACTGCTCCGGCGTCAGGTCCGCCCAGCAGGGGAGCGGCGACAGCACCAGCTCCTCCTCCTCGGCGTACTTGAGGCGCCCGAAGTCCTCCCCACGGTTCTTGGCCGCGAATTCCTCGGTGCGGTTGAACCACAGCCCCTTGAGAGGCTTGCCCCCGAGGATCGACTTCGCGAAGTGGACGCCGGGCCATCGCTTCACCCGATCGACCAATCCCTCCTTGACCGAGTGCGAAAGGTGGTACCGGAGCCTCGCGACCTGGGCCGCCTCCTCGCCGCTGACCACGATCGACTGATAGCGGCGCGACCACATCGTGCCCTGCCAGTCATGGAGCTCCTTGCGACCGATCTCCGCGGAGAGGTTGCCGTCCACATGCTGCATGAAACGGGAGAGCTGCAAGGCGTCCTCAACCCACAGCAGGGCGTGCCAGTGGTTTGACAAAAACACCACGCTGTAGCAAGCAACGCCATAGAGCCGCTGGGCTCTGCCCAGCACGCCGAGGATCACCTCGTTGACGGCCGGACCGGGCCGCAGCAGCAGCCGGGACTGGATGGTCCGGAGCGTCACCTCCACCAGAGCACCCCCTTCGGGCACGAAGCGTAGACCACGACTCATTTCAAAAAGACAAGGAACGGAAAACGGGAGGAAATGTCATTCCTTCGAATGTTGAAGAACGACGGGATGGCAGGGTGAAGGTGAGTCCCCCGCCCGCCAAGGGGGTGCTTCGCCCCCTCGGCCACTTCCCCGCTCAGACGGGCAGTTGCGGCCGTAGCGCCACGCCGGCCGCGCTCAGCTTCGCCCGGCAGACCTCCGTGTCCGTCGCGCCAGCACAGCTCTGTTCCAAGTGAGTCAGACGGAGGAGGGTGCCCGCACACTTCCCTTGAGAGGCGACTCTTCCGGCGCGAGCTCCGGGCTCAGTCTGCGCGGCACTCGTCGATGAACCGTACCTTTCGGGAATGCGCGGATCTCGCATACATCCGCATGAGTTCTTTTCTCGTGAGCTTGTCAGAAGCCGAGCCGGTTCTCCGCCGGCGGCCGGACTGCCCGAATAGAAGCGCAGCTCGGGAGCGGGCCGGAGGCAGGGATTGGACGCGATCGAGGAACGCCTGGCAGGCGCGGGCTTCGGGGATTCCCTCGCGGCCGAGCCGCCCGGCTGCGTCGCGGAGGGCCGATTCCAGGGCCGCGCGTTCCTCGGCAAAAGGCAGGAACTTGCGCGAGCGCCTGTCGGCTTCGAAGCCAGAAGCCAGCTCTCCGAAGACGTCGGGGCGGCTCTCTCTCGTCCAGGCTCCGGCGCGCTCATAAGCCAGGAGGAGATCCAAGGAGGCCAAGCAGGCCTCGACCCAGTGGCTGTAGTGCAGGTGCTGCCGGCGCACGGCGTCGAATCGGGGGATGGCGTCCTCCAGGTCTCCCAGATGGAGGACGATTCGGGCATCCCACCATTCGAGGGGCAGCCGATGCCAGGAGTACCAGATCCAGCGGCGCCGGTCCCGGCTTGCGCGCAGGAGGGCGCGGGCAGGCTCGGCAAGGTTAAAGGCAGCAAGGCAGGCGGCCTGGCCCAAGAGGATCTCGGCCTCGACCTCGGGAGGGGAGTCCTCGCCGGTCTCGACCTGAGCCAGCGCGGCCAGAGCGCGGTCCGGCTCGTTCAGCCGGAGGTGGAGACGGGCAAGGCGGCGCAGGCACCATTGCTCCGAGTCGCGGCAGCCGAAGCAGAAGGCGCCACGGTAGAGGTCGCGCGCCTGCGCAAGCCAGGCAGCAGCTTCGGAGAGCCGGCCCTGCCGCTCGCGCACGCGGGAGAGCGTGCGGAAGAAGTAGGCCCAGGGCATGGGAGCCGGGCACTCGCCCAGAACGTCGAGGGAGGAGCGGAACAGCTCGTCGCACCCCTGGTGGTCGCCGAAGAGGTGCCGGGCGGCAGCCTGCAGGGTGCGGGCGAACGCCTTCAGCGGGACGGCTTCGGGTCCATAGATCCTGTCGGCGATCCACTCCGCGGTCTCTGCGTCGGCCGCACAAGCCGGGTCTTCGTCGAGGAGACGCCTCTCGCTCTCGACCAGGAGGAGCTCGGCCAGATCAGGATCCCGGTACGGGTGGCCAAAGTACGCGTACGGATCGCTCCGCACAGCCTTCCGGCGCTCCGAGCGCGGCATCTCCCTGAGCTCGAAGTACCTTCCATAGACGCGCTCCTGCCTCACGGCGGGGAGGCACATAGCCTCGCTCTCATGCCGGTCCGGCGCGAAGCTCCACCGCTGCTCTTCCTGGCAGCGCCAGCGGTGGAGCTGCATCTGCGGCTCCTCGTCATCGATCAGGTCTCGGTAGTCCCAGTCCGGCTGCTCGTTGACGAAGCGGTATCTCACCCGGTCTCGGGCCATGGGTACATCCTCCAGCGGGGGTCGGGGTGCTGGGAGATGGGTCGGGACAAGTTAACGCATATGGGGCCAGGGGCCGAGGCTCTCAGCCACCCTGAAACGACCGCTCGACCGCCTCGGGGACCTGGATCGGCACGAAATACCGCGCCGGGTACAGGTAGTCCTCGCCCGACTCGTCGATTACCCGAACAAGGCCGTCGCTCGCCGCCCGCGAGTCGGGGAGGCACGGGTAGATCTTCCGCAGCTCAAGAGAGGCTGGGTAGGAGGAGTTGTCGATGCAGACGACGTAGCCGGGCTCTTGTTGGTGCATAGGCTTAGTCCAGGTAGCGCTTGACCTTCAGTTCCTTCCGGCCGACGCCGTGAGCCTCATACCAGTGAACCTCGACGCGTCGAATCTTCCCGTTGGCAAGCTCGACCGTCGCGGTGCCCTTGAGTTTACGCCATTTCTTCCCGCCACCGTAGGCCTTGGCCAGGCGCTCCAGATCCCTGATCGAGGCACCTTCCGCAATCGTCTCCGCGTTGGAGATCTCGCCGAGTACGCGGAAGTCGTCCATCACTCGATCACCAACCGCGCCGAGTCCGCGGCACCGCCGTCCACAGGCCACGGCGCCGCCGGACGAGCTGTTGTCTGGGCTGCCCACACCGTCAGCCCACAAACGACCGCCAGACAAGCCGCCACCACTGCCCATCCCCTCATCTCCGCATCTCCTCTTTGAATGAATTCAAGTCTAGCTTATGGTGAGGTCGTTGCGTCCTTCCAGTCTTTTGAGTCCTTTCCCTTATGTCCTCTCCCCCTGAACAGGTGGGCACCCTCTTCCTGCCGCAGTCTCTCCGATCATGAGCCCCCGCCCGCCGAGGGGGC
>DASUNJ010000244.1:0-28467 GCA_036277235.1 Thermoanaerobaculia bacterium
CTGCCGCATCCGGCGCATGCGCTCTGCTTCTTCTGGATCGGACTCCCCCTCGAGCGAGCTGTTGATGGCTTCGAGGAGCCTGCGGCTTTCGTGCTTCTTGAGAAATTCATCCAGCGCTCTTGCAAAGAGCTGGCTCCGAGAGAGATGGAGCTGCTGCGCGAGAGCGTCGGCCCGCTCGAAAAGGGACTCCTGGATGGAGATCGCGGTCTTCACAATAGCCATCGAAGCCAGTATATGGCGGAGTTATACCAGGTTCAATACTGAACGGCTCTTCGAACTGACTCCCCCGGGAAGGCTCCGAAGTCCCTCGGAGCGCTACCCAGTCGCTCCGTTGCCCCGCCGGCGCAGCAGGGAGGCGAGCCAGGAGGTCATCTCGGCGGTGGCCCGTTCCTCGTCGCAGGCGCGCTGGAAGAGGAGGAAGGCGGCGGCGGCGGTAGCCTCGCGGTGGATCGCCCGCGACTCGAAGGCGGCTACCAGCTCGATCCAAGGCGAGGAGTGCGAGGAGGAAGAGGAGGGTGAAGTCCTCGATGACCGGTAGCGCGTCCCGACCTCCTGCCCTTCCGGCGGAACGCTGGTCCTACGTTGCCGAATCAGGGGTAACTGGAGTCAAAGACACCGGAGGAGCGGCTCGGGCGTCCATCTTTGTTGAAAAGTGCCCTGCCTTTTCAACATGGGCAGCTGCCCATTCAACACGGGCAGGTGACTTTTCAACACGGGAACCTGCCCCTTCAACACGGGAGGGTGACTTTTCAACACGGACAAAAGCCCATGTTGAAGAGTGGGGAGGCTTTTCAATGTGGGAAGCAGCTTATGTTGAAAAGACGCCTCGATCTTCAACGTAGGGCGTTGCCCGCGTTGAAAAGTCTCCTGTCTACGTTGAAGAGTGGACCGAATACGTTGAAAAGTGCCCTGCCTTTTCAACATGGGCAGGTGTCTTTTCAACGTATCCTGTCCACTCTTCAACGCGGGCGGCCCGGTTTTCAACGTACCGAGCTGTCCGTGTTGAAAAGACGCCTCACTCTTCAACGCAGCGTGCGAGCTTTTCCACGTACCGGCCTGCCCGTTCAACATGGGATCCTTCCTTTGCGCCGTCTCCGTCTCCACAGGAGCCAGCCGAGTGTCTCTGGTCCACATCCCCATGGGCCGCTTCGGAAGAAGCGAAGGAGATCGCCCGCGCCGTCCTCTTCCTCGCCTCGGACGAGTCCTCCTTCACGACGGGGGCGACCTTCCTGGTCGACGGAGGGATCACGGCGGCGTATGTGACGCCGGAGTGAGCCGCGGGGTATGATGGTCGGGGGCGATACCACTGAATTGTCCCGGACGGAGATCCCTATGCCACGATCGACTGTTTCCATTGCCATTACCGACGAACTGGCCAGCCAGTTGCCTCCGGACCCGGAGCAACGGCAGGAAGTGCTGGTGCTCGGACTCCGGGAGTGGCGAATCCGGAAGGCGCTGGACGCCTACAGGAGAGGTGAGGGATCGCTGGGATACGCGGCCCGCCAGGCGGGTGTCTCCCTGCGGGAGATGATCCCGCTGGCCTATGCCCACGGCCTCGTGCCCAAGACCGACGGCGAAGAAGCGGGCGAACCTGTCCTGTGACCGTCGTCGCTGACGCGGGCCCTCTCATGGCCCTCGCCAAGATCGGCGCGCTCGATGTTCTCTTCCGCATCTTTCCCAAGATCCTGACGCCACCTGCCGTCCATCACGAGTTGATCACCGAGGGGCTGCGCTTGGCCGCTCCTGACGCGGCCTTGCTCCAGGGCCGTTATGATTCTGGAGAGTTGGCTGTTGTATCTCCGCGAGATGCTCCTCCGTCGGCGCCGGCTCGTCTGGGACCCGGAGAGGAGGAGAGCATCCTGTTGGCGATCGAAATGGAGGCCATCTGGCTCCTGATCGACGATCTCGATGCCCGCCGGGCGGCTCTCGGCTCTTTTGCCGCCGCGGGATCCAAAGCCCAGATCAAGGGGACCCTCGGTGTGATTCTGGCGGCCAGTCAGGGTGGGGCGCTCACCAAAGAGGAAGCTATCCATCTCGTCGAAGCTCTCCGGAACCGCCCTGATATCTGGATTAGCGCCAATCTTTGCGACCATGCCTTGGAACTGCTGGATCGGTAGCCGATCTGACCGATAGAGGGATCACGGCGGCGTAGGTGACGCCGGAGCGATTTTCTCCCGCCCGAAGCAAATCTGTCGCGCTGAAAGGCCACACACCATGCTTGTCGCGGTTCTGCTCGCACAAAGCCGTCCGCCGCCACTCTGAATTCCGCGTTCCCGGGCCGCCTCCGCTTTCTTCTGGTTTCAGCGGTCTGTGAGGCTGCGAAATTGGATTTGGAGCTCTGCGAGGGAATTTAGCCCCACCAGGCGCCAATTTGGACGCTAGATTTGAATCTAGAGGTGAAGGCAATTTGGCACGTTAGCGGGAAATCCGGCGCGCTGTGGCCGAATCGGACCGGGCTGAATCCTACTGGGGGGGCGCTTACGCGCCAACACTCCGCCGCGGAAGCCGCCCTCCGAAGGACATCCTGTCCGACACCCGGCTGTCGAGTATCCGCCGACGCTCCCAGGGGTCCAGGATGGCTTCTACGCTCCAAGAGCGATGCCAAGGCGACGGTTTCTCCAGATGCCTTATACGCAGCCTTCGATTTCTTTGACGAGTTTAAGTAAGCGGCGTAAACTCGTTGGCAAGTAGCGGAGATTCAACGAGATGGCGCGACTACCCTCGTGCTCGATGCTGGCTACTTTCGTTCTTGGTGGAGCATTGTGAGGTGTCACAGGCAAGCCCTTCATCGCGGCTGTCTAAAGAGTACCAAGCAGTCAGCAGGACGGTAACACCACCACGGTCCAATCTCAGGGAGGCGACTCGATGCTCGAAGATGATGCCGCAGGATCGCGATCTAGCCCGTCCCAAACGGCGTCCCTGGAACACGGCGCCAACGCCGAAGGCGACGGCCAGTTTGAGACGGACAGCCAAGTCCTCCTGGACGGCGCCGACGAGGGGGATTTGAATCGTTCGAGCGTTGAGGGGCAGGTTGTTATCGAGAAGAACGATCGCAGCCTCTCCGAACTCCAGCGCTGGCACCAAGATGGCCGCTTAGTTCTTGATCCCGAGTGGCAGCGTAACTACGTATGGGCTGCTAAGGCTGCCTCGCGGCTTATCGAGTCATTTCTGATCGATCTGCCCGTCCCAGTGATCTATCTTGCTCGCAACGCTGAGGGAACCTACGAGGTTATCGACGGACTCCAACGCCTCACGTCCGTCTTCGATTTTTTTGGCGGAGAACTCAAGCTCACGGGCCTTGAGATACGTCGAGAACTGAATGGTATGTCCTTTAAGGACCTAGATAGGTCCCTACAGAACAAGCTTCGCGATGTAACCATTAGAACCTTTGAGCTTGCGCCCAACACATCGAAGGACCTCATGTTTGTCATCTTCGAACGGCTGAATTCCGGTGGAACCGCTCTCAATGACATGGAGATCCGTAACTGTCTGTACCGCGGCTCGCTGAACCGCCTCATTAAGGTACTGGCGACTACCGATGACTTCAAGGTCTGCGTCAATCAAGCCAACATTGAAAAGAGAATGACCGATCGGCTTCTGGTTCTTCGCTTCCTTGCGTTCTACGAGAGGACTTATCTCAAGGCCACGAAGGGCCTCAAGAAGTTCCTCAACGACTTCCTCGACAGCTATCGTAATCCACCGGACAGCAAACTCCAGGAGTTCGAGCGGGAGTTCAAGAAGGCGATGCGCTCCTCGTTGACAGTTTTTGGGGACTACGGTTTTAGGCTGCGCAAGTCGGAATCCAAGAGAGCTTCCGAATGGACGCCTCGCGTAAATGCAGCCGTGTTTCAGGTAATTGCAGTCTCGTTTTCGAAATACGACGCCAACCATATCACTCGACAGGCGGACGCTATCTTCGAGGAGTACCTTGATCTCGTGACAAACGATGTCAAATGGGTTGATGCGGTGAGTAAGAGCACTGGCGACCCCGAGCGAATTGCTTATGCATTCGACACTTGGAACAAGCGTCTGGACGCTGTTATGCGAGCCTCGGAACCTAACGACTCTACAAGATGCTTCACGCTCACGCTGAAGAGAGAGATGTTCGCTCAGAATCCTGTCTGTGCGATTTGTAACCAGCAAATCCGGCTCGTCAATGATGCGGCTCTCGACCATGAGCAGCACTACTGGCGTGGCGGGAGAACCGTTCCGGAAAATGTGCGATTGACGCACCGTCTGTGCAACGCAACCCGGCCGTTGTAAATATTCCGGCGGGAGCTCGCCGCTCAGATCTTGAGCGATTTGATGTTCGGGGGCAGAACCTCACTGTGGTGAGGCCACGGAGCCGCTCAACACACTCGCCGGCACGTGAGCACGAGGCGGCAAGGTAGCGTCTTACTCAGCCCAGTTCTCGATTCTCAAGTCAGGCACGCGCTCAAATTAGTCGACATTGTTGGTGACTACGATCAGGTTTCTGGCAAGCGCCTGGGCGGCGATGAGGCTATCGAAGTCGCCGATCGGACGGCCGATCCGGAAAAGCTGGGCGCGAATGCGCGCTGCGACCAGGGCATCGGATGCCTCGAAGGACAGGGCGTCCATCGGTCCGAAGAAGTCGTCCAGGCGAGCATGGGCCAGTTCTCGCTGCTGGCTCCTCTCAGCCCCCTGCCGCAACTCGAGCACCGTGATGACGCTCACCGCCACGACCGCGCGGCCGACGTTCTGCAAGCGCCTCAGCACCTGCAACGGCCGGTTCTTCATGGCGTAGATGCAGATGTTGCTGTCGAGGAGGTATCTCACAAATCGAGGCTTTCGCGTGTCTGCCGCACCTGGGTCGGCCGCTCGAAATCCTCAGGCATACCTTCGAAGGCTCGCCAAAAGGATTCCGGCCATTCCTCGACATGCACCGGCTCAAGGACGATCCGCTCTCCTTCCCGGCGGATCTCCACCTCTTCGGTGCCCGGCGGAAAGCGGAAGTCCTTGGGCAGGCGGATTGCCTGACTGTTACCACTCCAGAAGACTTTGGCGGTGGACATGGCTTCCTCCTTCGAACCAAGTGCACGTCGAAGTTACGGCGGTCACGGAGGTTCTCAATGACGCCTCTACCCATGGTCGTCGAGGCCGAGTACCGCGGCGGGTACAGAATCCGCCTGGTGTTCAACGACGGGGTCGAGGGCACGGTCGACTTCTCGGAGTGGTTGGCCGGCCCGGTCTTCGAACCGCTGAAGGAGCCCGGATACTTCGAGCGCTTCTTCCTGGATGGCGGAACGGTCGCTTGGCCGAACGGCGCTGATATAGCGCCGGAGACTCTCTATGAGCGCGCGCAGTCCAGCAAGGCTGCCTGAGCCATTCTCTGAATGACTTCAGGAATCGGCTGGCTCATCGGTGTCGATGAGGACGCCGGGCCACGGCACGGGCCGACCACCCCGGACTCGGAGCGGCAGAAGATTTCGGCTACCAGATCTCGCGCAGGGTGTTGAGACTCTCCCGGTAATCCTCTACGCGGAGGTCTGAGGGGCGGACGAAGCGCTCGGCCCGTGAAAGGTTCCAACCTTTGGGAAGAGTCTCCGGGTGCGATCGGAGCGATTCGAGCTCCTCGGGAGTGATCTCGGCGATGACCGTGCGGAAAGGGATCTCCTGGGTCGGGGAGAAGACGAACGGCTCGACGCTGCCCGTGGGCACGGTGGCGGCGTTCACCTCGAGAAGCCGGATCGGCTCCTCATGGGAGCCCTCGTCCTCCATGAGGATCCGATAGACCTCGCGAAGCTCGGGTTCCACCGTGAAGTGCCACTCGATGAGTCGCCGGGCGGCGGCGTCCTTGGCGTGCATCGCACTCATGGACGTAAGTCTAGCACGGCCGCTGTTCTGCGGAATGAGGTTTTATCGTCCTGGGACGCGTGCAGCGGGGGAGGTTTTGCGCGCCGCGGGAGTTCCGCTATGCTCCGCACCCGATGCCCGATCCCGATCTCCCGCAGGACGTTCCTCCCGAAGAGGAGTTGCCGGTCGAACCCTCCGACGAGGAAGAGCCGGCCGGCAGCGGCGCGTTGCGCTCCTTCCTGGGGCTTTTCGTCGTCCCGCTGCTCGTCGTCATCCTCTGCGCGGCCATCTTCATCGGCTTCGGGTGGATCGCTTACGACCGGCAGAGCACTCGGGACTACCTGAACGACCTGGAGTCGGGATGGAAGCCGCGGCGGGTGCAGGCGGCTTACGAGCTGTCCAAGATCCTGGTGTCGGATCCCCAGGCGCTGGAGAAGGAGGCGGGGGCCAAGGCGCAGGTCCGGCGGCTGTTCCAGGAGGCGGACGACGTCGAGATGAAGCGCTACCTGGCCCTCGTGCTGGGGCGCACCGGAGACCGCGACGCCCTCCCCCTGCTCGTCGAGGCCCTGAACGGCGAGGACGACCGCACCCGGATCTATGCGCTCTGGGCGCTCGGCATCCTGGGAGACCCCCAGGCCAAGGAGCCTCTGACCGCCGCCCTCTCCGATCAGGACCCCGGCATCCGCAAGACCGCGGCGTTCGCCCTCGGCGAGCTCGACGACCGGTCGGTCGTCCCCAGCCTCCTGCCGCTCCTCGAGGACGCCGCCACCGATGTGCGCTGGAACGCTGCGCTCTCCCTGGCCCGCCTGGGAAGCGCCGAGGGCGTGGACGTGCTCGAAAGCATGCTCGACCGCCGGCTCCTCGCCCAGGTGCCGGACATCACCCGCGAGCAGCAGGAGGAGGCCATGCTCGGCGCGATCCGGGCGCTCGCCTCCCTGCGCGACCCGCGGCACCGGGCCATCTTTGACCGGCTCGCCAAGGACGATCCGAGCCTCAAGGTGCGTCAAGCCGCCATCGAGGCAGGCAAGGTGGCTTCTGCGCGCTGATTTTTCCAGATTTGGCGGGGGTTTACCGCCGCGCCGCAATGCGGCGTTGACACCCCCTGTCCCCTTTCGCTAGAAAGGGGCACCCGAAAGGATGTAGACACAGGGCCCGTACAGAAATGCAGTAGGAAAGGGGCAACATGGCTGACGAGACGAAGGACGGTCCCGCGTCTGAGCCGACAGCTTCGGCAGAGTCCGGACCGCCCAAGATGGCCACGGAAGGCGCCCGGGCCGAGACTGGGGCCGCCAAGACCGATGCCGCTCCGATACCGGAGAGGCAGGCTGCTGCCACTTCCGAGACTTTCAAGGCTCCTCCCTCAGAAGCCGCCGCGGCAGAAGCTCCCGCCGTGGCCGGCGGAACCAACGCTCCCGTCGTTCCCCCTCCAGGACCGGACTCCGCCGAGAAAGCGGCGGCGGACGCGAAAGCCGAGAAGGTCGCCGCCGCCCGCGCCGCTCATGCAGCCAAGTTGGCAGCCGAGGGAAAGCCGGCACCTGTTCCGGCTCCAGCCGCCGCCGCTGCCGCCGCGAAAGCCACGGCCACTCCGGCCGCGACCGGCACGGCTCCGGCTCCCAAGGCGGGCAAGGGGGAGGACATGTCCCGCCGTGGGTTCTTCTCCTGGGCCGCCGTGGCCTGGGTCGGCTTCTCGGCGGCGATCGGCGGCTGCGTGACGGCCATGGGGCGCTTCATGTTCCCCAACGTGCTGTTCGAGCCCCCGACGACTTTCAAGGCCGGCTACCCTCAGGACGTCGGGTCCGGCGTGGTGGACACCCGGTTCGTGGACAAGTACGGCGTGTGGATCGTCAACAGCGAGGGGCGGCTCTTCGCGCTGATCGCCATCTGCACGCACCTCGGCTGCCCGCCCGCCTGGCTGGAGACACAGAACAAGTTCAAGTGCCCCTGCCACGGCAGCGGCTACTACAAGAACGGCATCAACTTCGAGGGTCCGACGCCCCGGCCGCTGGAGCGGGCGCGCATCTTCATCAGCCCGGACGACGGCCAGATCGTCGTGGACAAGGCTCAGAAGTTCCAGCAGGAGCTCGGCCAGTGGGAAGACCCCAACTCCTTCATCTCCCTGGCTTGAGCACGTTGAGAACATTGAGAACGTCTTAGACCGTCAACCTGAACCAGAGAGGCGCCATGTTCAAAGGCATCACCAAGACGCAGGTCTGGAAATCCATCTTCCGGGTGGGCATCCCGACCGACAACCGCAAGCGCGCGCTCGCCATGCTGGGCAACGTGGTGCTCCACCTGCACCCGATCAAGGTCAAGAAGTCCGGCATCCGCATGAGCTACACGTGGTGCATGGGCGGCACGGCCTTCTTCCTGTTCCTGGTGGAGACGATCACCGGGCTCCTGCTGATGTTCTACTACCGGCCGAGCGTCGAGTACGCCTTCGTCGACATCGTCGACCTGCGCGAGGCCGCGGCCTTCGGCATCATGCGCGAGCTGCACCGATGGGGCGCGCACGCCATGGTCATCGCGGTCTGGCTCCACATGTTCCGCGTGTTCATGACCGGCTCGTACAAGCCGCCGCGCGAGTTCAACTGGAACGTCGGCGTGATCCTCCTGGTGCTGACGCTGCTCCTCTCCTTCACCGGCTACCTCCTGCCGTGGGACCAGCTCGCCATCTGGGCCATCACGGTCGGCTCGAACATGGCCCGGGCGACACCCCTGTTAGGCAACGAGGGACCAGGGGCTGCCTTCCTGACCTTGGGAGGCGAACGGTTGATTCACGTGGGCAGCGACGCCCGCTTCGCCCTGATCGGCGGCCGGACCATCGGCAACGCCACGCTCATCCGTTTCTACGTGTTGCACTGCGTCGGCATCCCGCTCGTCGCCGCCTTCCTGATGGCGGTCCACTTCTGGCGCGTCCGCAAGGACGGCGGCATCTCGGGTCCCAGCTAGGGGGATGAACATGATCGACGCGCTGCTGCCGCTGTCACAGATGCTCGCTTTCGCGGAGGGAGGCGGAGGACCGATGGAGGGCATCAAGCACTTCGTCGACATCCTGGCCTATCCCTACTGGTCGTTCACGCTGTCGCTGGTCGCCTTCTACTTCATGCTGCGCTCCCGGTCCCTGTGGACCAAGCGCGCGGGATGGATCCTGCTCGCGGCCGGCGTGGCCTTCTTCGTGGTCTCGCTGTTCGATCCCGACTTCAAGTCGATCGTCGCCAAGCCGGACAACGTGCCGATCGTGATGATGGTCTTCCTGGTCGGCTTCTTCGTCTGGTTCTCGATGCACAAGGCGGTCGAGAACGACGCCCGGCTCGCCGAGGGCCAGCCCACCTTCGAGGCCACCGAGGTTGAGGACCGCATCTTCACCTGGCCCGACCTGGTGTTCTCCGAATTCATCTGCATGGTGCTGCTGACGGTCGGCATGGTGATCTGGTCGATCGTCCTCAAGGCGCCGCTCGAGGAGCCGGCCAACCCGGCGCTCGCTCCCAACCCGTCGAAGGCGCCCTGGTACTTCCTCGGCCTGCAGGAGATGCTGGTCTACTTCGACCCCTGGCTCGCCGGCGTGGTGCTGCCCGGCCTGATCATCGTCGGGCTGATGGCGATCCCCTACATCGACACCAACACCAAGGGGAACGGCTACTACACCTTCCGCGAGCGCAGGGTCGAGATCGCCCTCTTCCTGTTCGGCTTCCTGATCCTGTGGAGCCAGATGATCGTCATCGGCACCTTCCTGCGCGGACCGAACTGGAACTTCTTCGGCCCCTACGAGTACTGGGATCCCGGCAAGGTCGAGGCGCTGGTCAACGTCAACCTGTCGGAGTACTTCTGGATCAAGCTCCTGCGGACGGGCTTGCCGGGCAACTGGGTCATCCGGGAGCTCCCCGGCATTCTGCTCATGGGCTTCTATTTCTTCGGCCTGCCCGTGCTCCTGCGCAAGACGAAGTGGGTGCGGCCCTACTTCGAGAAGATGGGGCCGGCGCGTTACTACACCGGCATCACCCTGTTCCTGTTCATGATGCTGCTGCCGATCAAGATGTATTGCCGCTGGCTGTTCAACCTGAAGTACTTCGTGTACATCCAGGAGTATTTCTTCAATATCTAGCGCAAGGAGCTTGAGTTGCCACCGATCACACCGCCTGAGAAGCGACCGGACCGGCACTACAACTTCGGTCGGATGAACATGTGGTTCGCCATCAGCGCCCTGGCGCTCTTGGCAACCACCCTGTGGATGGTCGTCGCCGACTACGCGCAGCCCTGGAAGAGGTTCCAGGCCGAGTTCCGCGACCTGGAGAAGGAGCAGCTGCGGAAGGAGCTGGAGGACGAGAGCAAGAAGATCGAGGGTCAGCGCGAGCAGCTCCAGACCGAGATCCAGGCGGCTGAGAAGGCCCTGGGCAAGGACCGGGAGGAGATCGGGAAGCTCGAGGAGAAGGTCCGGGAGCTGTCCTCCAAGTGGAACCAGGCCGACGCGGACTGGCGCGGCGCCAAGGCGCGCCTCGATGAGGCCCGTTTCATCTACGACTCGTCGATCCAGGCCGGCCAGACCGACACGAAGAAGCGGGACCGGGTCGAGGAGGAGAGGAAGGCGCTGCTCGACGCCCAGGCGGAGAGGGAGGGGTACGGGAAGGAGCGTGAGCAGATCCAGGCCCAGATCGCCGAGCGCCGCCAGGCCGTCACCGCCGCCGAGGAGAAGCTGGCCGCTCTGCAGGGAGGCGTGGAGAGCCTGGAGACCCGCGCCGCCGCCCTGGAAAAGGACCCTGCCTACTTCCTGCTCAATGCTCCGCTGATGGACTTCGTCAAGCCCACCCTGTCCGTGCAGCAGGTGATCCTGCCGGGGCTGACCCACAACATCAACTTCACCGAGATCAACCGGGTGGACCGCTGCGTGACCTGTCACGTGGCCGCGAACCGCCCGGGTTTCGAGGACGATCCGAAGACCGAGGAAGTGGAGTGGCCGCAGCCCTACCGCTCACATCCGCGGCTGGACGAGTTCGTCGGCGACAGCTCGCCGCACTCCTACACCCAGTTCGGCTGCACCGTCTGCCACGGCGGCCTCGACCGGGCGACCGAGTTCTCCCGCGCCGGCCACAGCCCGCAATCGGACGAGCAGCGCAAGGAGTGGGAGAAGAAGTACAACTGGAAACGGCAGGCCTACCTGGAGTACCCGATCCTCCCCGCCGGCATGACCGAGGCGGGTTGCGCGACCTGCCACGCGGGCGGCGCGTGGACACCCAAGGCGGAGACCCAGGACGTCGGCCGCGAGCTGATCACCCACATGGGGTGCAACGGCTGCCATCCGATCAACTACCCCTCCTACGCGAACCTGCGCAAGGCGGGTCCGGCCCTGACGAGCATCGCCGGCAAGACCAATCCCGGCTGGGCCTACAAGTGGATCGAGGCGCCGCGCGACTTCCATCCCACGACCTTCATGCCGCATTTCTTCTACCAGGAGAACACGCAGACGCCGGAGAACCGCAAGCGGCAGGCCGCGGAGATCCGCGCCATCGTCGACTACCTGTGGGCGAAGTCGGACCGGCCGCAGTACGGACCGGCCCCGGCGGGCAATCCGGCCAACGGCCAGAAGATCTTCGAGACCGTGGGCTGCGCCGGCTGCCACATCCTGGACCCCAAGGCCAAGCGCGACGACTTCTTCCCCAAGATCAACCGTCTGCACGGTCCCAACCTGGTGCGTACCGGCAGCAAGGTGAGCCGCGGCTGGCTCTATGCCTGGGTGAAGGACCCGAAGCAGTACTTCCCCGATACCAACATGCCCGACCTGCGGCTGACGGACCAGGAGGCGGCGGACGTCGTCGCCTATATCTCGTCGAGCCGCGACGCGAAGTTCGAGAACCTGGCTCTGCCGCAGGTCGACGCCAAGGTCCGCGACGAGCTGGCGCTGGGATATCTGCGCAACCTGTACACCCTGGAGACCAGCCAGGCCAGGCTGGGTGCGATGTCCCCGGACCAGCGCAACGTCTACCTGGGCGAGCAGACGATTACCAAGTACGGCTGCTATAGCTGCCACGACATCCAGGGCTTCGAGAACGCCAAGCCGATCGGCACCGAGCTGACGCAGGAGGGCTCGAAGCCGCTGCACCAGTTCGACTTCGGCCACGTGCACAGCGTCGCCCACACCCGTCACGACTGGGTGAAGACCAAGGTTCTGCGGCCGCGCATCTGGGACGAGGGCAAGGAGAGGGTCAAGGACTACAACGAGCTGCTCAAGATGCCGGACTTCGGCGTGTCCGAGCGCGAAGCCCAGGCGATCACGTCCAACGTCATCGGCTTCACCAAGGAGACGGCGGCGACGGCGCGCAAGGCGGGAGCCGCGGACGGCAGCCGCATGGCCGCCATGGCCGAGGGGCGCAAGCTGATCACGCGCTTCAACTGCCAGGGCTGCCACCTGATCGAGGGCCAGGGCCACGCGATCCAGCAGGTCATCCAGGATCCGGCCATGCTGCCGCCGAACCTGGCGGCCGAAGGGGCGCGGGTACAGGGCGACTGGCTGTTCGCCTACCTCCACGATCCCAGCCGGGAAACGATGCGGCCGTGGCTCACGGCGCGCATGCCCACCTTCGGGTTCACGGACGAGCAGGCGAACACCCTGGTCGGCTACTTCGCGTCGCGGGAGAAGCAGAAGCCGTTCGTCTCGCGGCCGGTGGCGGCTCATCCGCGCGACCTGGCGGTGGGCAAGGCGGTGTTCGAGATCCTGCAGTGCGCGCGGTGCCATCCGTCGGGTCCGGTTGCCGCCGGGGCCGGAGCCACCACGGCGGAGCTCGCGCCCTCGCTGCTCCTGGCAGGCGAGCGCCTGCGGCACGATTGGGTCCCGTCCTGGATCAAGGACCCTCAGGGATGGATTCCGGGCACCCGGATGCCGACTTTCTTCTCCGTGAGCCCTTCGGGCGAGGTCACGTCGCCCTATGGCCAGATGCTCGACGCGCCGCAATACGCCGGATACAAGCAGCAGCTTCTGCCGTACTTCTCATCCGATGCCGAGATGAAGGCGTATCTCTCCGACGCCGACAAGGTGACGGCGGCGATGCGCGACCACATCTGGCGGCTCGCCGGCGGGACCGTCCCGGCGCCTGCCACGGCGACCGCGGGAACGGAGGTCTCGGGCGGGGCCCCGGCGGCGGGCGGACGCTAGTCTTTTCAGTCCTTTTCGACGGCCCGGCCGCTGTGATGTAGAATCCGGCGGCCGGCCTTCCGACTCCGGCAAATCCCAAAAGCATTCCTTCAAGGAGGTTTGAATGAGCAGGAATCGATTCTGGTTGCTTCTCGTCCTCTGTTGCTCGCTGGCCTTGCTGGTCGCGTGCGGCGGTGGTGGCGAGGGTGAAGGGGAGGGGGATGATGTTCCCGAGGCGTCTTCGGAGGCGCCGGCCGAGTCCGTGGACACGGCCAACGCGGGTAGTGTGAAGGGTGTGGTCAACTACAGCGGTCCGGATGGCGACACGCCGGTCGCGATGAACGCCGATCCGACCTGCTTGAGCCTGCACACGACTCCGGTCGACACGGGCAAGTACCTGGTCAAGGACGGCAAGCTCGGCAACGTCTTCGTGTACGTGAAGACCGGCCTCGAGGGCAAGAGCTTCCCGGCACCGACCGAGAAGAAGGTCCTCGACCAGCAGGGCTGCCAGTACGCTCCGCACGTGATGGGCATCCAGGTGGGCCAGCCGCTGTCGATCAAGAACAGCGACGCCACGCTGCACAACATCCATGCGATGCCGAAGTCGAACTCGGAGTTCAACCAGGGCCAGCCGATCCAGAACATGGAGTTCGACAAGACGTTCGACAAGGTCGAGGTGATGGTGCCGTTCAAGTGCGACGTGCACCCCTGGATGAACGCCTACCTGGGCGTGCTGGATCACCCGTACTACGCGGTGAGCAGCGAGGACGGCACGTTCTCGATCGACCAGCTGCCTGCCGGCACCTACACGCTGGAGGCCTGGCACGAGGAGCTCGGCACCGCGACCAAGGACGTCACCGTGGCGGCTAACCAGCCGACCGACGTGACCTTCGATTTCCAGCCAAAAACCGGCGGCTAACCCGCCTCTCGCTGTCTAAAAACATGAGCCCCCCGGCTCCCTCGCAAGAGGGAACGGGGGGTTTGGTTTTCAGGGACTACATGGTTTCCTGGCCCGAGGGGGGCTGCTCGTAGCGGGCGCGCTTGAGAGAGGAAGCGACTCGGGCAGCCAGCTCGATTCCCGCCGTTTCGGCGTCGACGGCCTGCTTCCAGAAGGTGAATGCTGCAAGCGCCTCGCGATGGACTTGCAGCGAGGAGAAGATGGGGACCATCTCGCCGGCAAGCCGCTTCAACTCGGAGGTTCTGCCCTGCTTGGTGTAGAGGCTGGCGAGATCCAGAGAGACGAGCGCGACGTCATAAACAGCGTTCAACTCGATGAAGCCGGCTCGGGTCGTCCCGAAAAGCTCCTCCGCTTTGTCCGGCTGGGAGAGCCCCCAGGCGATCTTTCCCTCGACCCAGCTGCGCCGGCACCGAAGCCAGGGCTCATCGAAACGCTGGTACAGGGTGTGGGTTCTGAGGAGGAGACGCTGGGCCTCCAGATACCGGCCCGCTTCAGCCAGGTCGTCGATCAGGTTGTGCTTGGTGATGAGCAGGAGGCGCGGCTCCTGCTCGGGATCGATGAGGTCGAGCGCGCGGTAGAGGAGTGGGATGCCTTTCTCGGGTTGGCCTGCCTGATGGAACACGGTATCCATGTTGACCAGTGTTCTACCTGCGCGGTGCCGATCCCCGACCGCCAGGAAGAGCACCAGGGCACGGCTCAGCAGGCGGGTAGCATCCTCGAAGCGTCGTTGAGCGCGGTAGAGCGAAGCCTTCAGGTCCAGCCATACGGCGCGTTCCCAAGGGTCGCGAGTGCCTTGGCGAAGGTGGGAGAGCGCACGTTCCAGCGCATCCTGCGCTTCTCGCAGATCGGACTGTACTCGGCGGGCATTCCCGATATACGCCCAAGCCCTGCCGCGCAGATCCTCGATTGCCTCGGTCCCATAGCGGGTCGAGTCGAGGTGCTCCGAGAGATCCAGGGCCAGGCGAGAGAGTTGCTCTCCCAGAGCGGGGTTCTCGGCGCTCTCTTTGCGGCTCGTCTCCAGCAGCAGCTCGAAAACCCCCCAGGTGTGGAAGCGAGGATGGTTGTGGATCAGGATCCTCTGCCGCTCTGCGGGATGCTTCAGGAGCTCGGAGACTAGACCTTTCGCCTCCAACCTCTCTCTCGCGTAGGCGTTTTGCAGATCCTGCAGGAGACGTGCGCCTGACGTTAGCGCCGCATCGTAAGCTGCCGAGCGTTGCTCCCGGAAGACCTCCAGCTTTTGCAAGCACTTGGAGCATGTCTCCAGGTGCTCGAGAATGGGGGGCATCCTATCCCCCGAGGATCGTAGGAATCTCCGGAGAAGCTGATCGGGGGGGTGGGTCTTCATCGTGAAACCCTCCAAGAGAAGTCTTCAGGCCAGCGTAAATCTTCCGCGTACGGCCGTAATCACGGCGGAAGAGCTGCCCGGACAGTCGATTAGATAGGTAGAAGAGTGGCATCTACAATAAAAGATGCCTCAGAACCGAAAAGCGTGACAAAGAAAAGGCGCGCCGGACCGGGATCGATCCGGCGCCACCGCAGAGCTCAAGGGTTGCCGTTGGGATCTGCGTGGCTTCCCTCCTCCTCCCAGACCGGCTTGACCTGTCCCGAGGACGGTCCGCCGAACCGAAAGAGAGACTCGAACCACTCCCAGAATCGCTCCAAGATCCCATCGGACTCCGCCACTCGTGCCGACCCTGCCAGCGGCCTCGCCTGAGCGACACCGGAAACCAGCAGGGTCAGGGCTAGAACCAGAGCGAGCAAACTGATCTTTCGATGCATAAAAATCTCCCCCTGGGATACCCAAAATGACGGACCCACCATGGCCGCCGGGGTGTCCCTCTACTGGAAAGAGTGGCACTTTTCCCTAAAAACGGGAAAGAGGAGCCTTCTCAGGCCAGCGAGCGGCCGCGCAGAAACTCCAGCATGAGCTGCCAGAGGCGGTCCTTGCGGTCGGTGAGGCGGTGGTCGCCGTCCGCGAAGAGATGGAGCTCGGTGCCGGGATAGGCGCAACGGGTGGCGAAGTCGGCAACATCCTTCCAGGAGACGGAGGTGTCGAGCTTGCCCTGGAGGAGGAGGGCGGGAGTCCGGTACCTCTGAAGGAGGTCTTCTAAATCGTAGCGCCGGAGGTCCTCGATCAGCTCCCAGCCGAGCTCGCAGGAGACGAGGTCGCTCTCATAGTGGATGGTTCCGGTCTCCTGCCAGATCCGGCAGCGCTCCGGCCCGGCCCAGGTGGTGAGCCCCTTTTCGAACTGGAGAGCCGGAGCGATGTGGAGGCCGGCCACGACCTCGTCCGGGTGGAGCGCCGAGTACCAGAGGGCCGTCCCTCCCCCCATCGAAGAGCCGAGCAGGCAGATTCGATCGTAGCCCCGCTCCCGCACGTAGGCGTGCACCCGGGCCACGTCCTCGAGGTTTCGGGTCAGGGTGAGGCCTTGCATGGTTCCGCCGGACTGGCCGTGGCCCTGGAAGTCGAAGGAGCAGAAGGCGAAGCCGTTCTCCAGGGCTTTCTGCCGGAAGAAGTCCGCCTTCTCGCCGTTCTGCACCGAGCCAAAGCCGTGAAGGTAAAGAAGGCAAAGGTCGCGGGAATCCGGCGAGGCGTCGAGCTGCACGGCGAGGTGGGAGGCCTCCAGGTCGATCCGGTCCATGGGCTGCTCACTGTAGCAAGGTTATGATCGGCCCCCAATGACCCCTCCTTCGAACCGGCTGCTCTGGGGTCTCGCCTGGGGGAACGTCGTTCTCCATGGAGTGGGGCTGGTCCTCGCCCTGTTCGGCATGCGGCCGGGCAGCCCCCTGGTCCCCCTTCCCGAGCGCATGGAGTACTTGGCCGGCCATCCCCCGGGCTGGACCTGGGGCTGGGGAGTGTGGATGGTCTGCTCTCTCCTGCTCCTGGGCTATGTCGCCGCGCTGCGCGGCTACCTGCCCGAGCGGTCGCCGGCGGCCGACCTGGCCATGACTCTGACCGCCGTTGGCATGGGAGTCGATCTGCTCTGCGACGTGGTCCAGATCCGCGGGCTGCCTTTGGCTACGGCCTCGGAGCCGCTCTTTCTCTCTCTGGAGGCCCTCGTCTTCACTGGGGGGGCCACGGTGGCCAACGGGCTCTACACGGCCGCCGTGCTGATCTTCACCCTCACCCTGCGGCTCGGGACCGGGGCTCGGCTTGCCGGATTCGCCACGGTGGTCTTCGGCACGGCCATGGCGGTGGCCGGGATGATCCCTTCGCCCCGGCTCCTGGAGCTGGCGACCGGGCCCACGATCGGGTTCTATAGCCTCTGGACGATCCTGGTGGCGCGGGATCTCAAATGATCGTCGTCTTCGGCGGCTATGGCGTGTTCGGCTCACTCGTCGCCAAGGAGATGGCGGGGCTGCCGCTCCGGATCGCAGGTCGCAATCGGGATAGGGCCGCGAGCTTCGCCGCAGCCCTCGGCGCTGAGGGGATGGCCGCGGACGTCTCCGATCCCGCCTCCTGCGCCCGCGCCTTGGAGGGTGCCAGGGTCGCCGTCTCCTGCGCCGGGCCCTTTGGAGACCTGACGCTCGCCCTTCCGGAAGCGTGCCTGGCCGCGGAAGTCCATTACGTGGACATCGCGGATGACCGCGGCTGGTTTGCTCGCCTGCGGGGAATGAGCGACCGTTTCCGGTCCAGGGGACTGACGGCAGCCTGCGGGTGCTCGACGCTGCCCGGGATCTCCGGCGCTCTGGCCCTGGTCGCGGCCGAGCGGCTCCAGGAGGTTCGCCGCGCTCGGGTGACCCTCTTTATCGGCAACGCCAATCCGAAAGGGATGGCCGCGGTCGAGTCGGCGGCAAGCCAGCTCGGCCGGCGGTTCGAGGCTCCCCAGGGGACCCTGATCGGGCTGCGCGGACGGGAGGTGGTGGACCTGCCCCCTCCCTTCGGATCGCGGGGCGTCTACGATTTCGACAGTCCGGAGATGGACCTCTTCCCGGATCTGATCGGCGCCCACGAGGTGCGAGTCAAGGTAGGGTTCGAGTCCCGCATGGCGACGGCGAGCTTGGCCGCGATGTCCTACCTCGGGCCGGAGCTGGGAGTCCCGTTCTCCCGTGCGATCACCCCGATGGCCCGGCTCGCCTCGCGCTTCGGACACTCGGGCGGATACGTGAAGGTGGAGCTCACCGGACCGGACGGCGAGCGTTCCGACGCCTGGATCGGCGGCGCGGGGGAGGGCCAGCGCATGGCCGCCTTGCCCGCCGTCTTCGTCGCCCGGGGGCTGTACGAGGGAAGCGTCGAAGTCCAGGGGACGGTTACTTCCTACGAAGCCCTGGGCGCCCGTCCTCTCCTCGCAGGGATCTCGGCGGCGGGATATGAGCTCTCCCCCTGAAAATCAGAAGCCGCGACTTCAGCGAGGGGAGCCGCGAAAACCTGGCAGGGGACCGTCCCCTCCTGGCAGGACGCGGCCCCCTTCCAGGTTTTCGCGGCATTTCGCTCGTTCAGGGCCGCGAATCACTCTCTTGGTGCCGCGAATTGGACGCAGTTAGCGGCATTTATCTGCTTCTGTGCCGCTTGTGTGCGCCATCAAGCCGCGAATTGGGTGACATTCGCGGCTTTGCTTTGAATATATGCCGCGAAAGGGAGGCTATTGGCCGCGAATTGTCCGGGTTGGAGGACCTGGTACGAGGAGCGTGCCGCGTCTTGTCCGGATTCGCGGCGCCGCCGGCTGGTTTCGCGGCGGAGAATTTCCGCCGGCCGCTCCCCCGGTGGTGCATTCCCCGGACGGTTCGCGCTAAACTCCCCCGGATCTGCCCGGCAGGTCCCGACACGACATGAGCATCATCAAAGAACTCACTCCCGACCCGGCATTGCCGGTTTCCATCCGGCTGGCCGATCTCGCAGAGCTGACCAAGCCGGGCATCACGGTCATGGTCGTCCTCACGGCAGGGCTCGGCTTCCTGCTCGGACAGCAGGAGGGGATCTCGTTCCTCCTCCTGGTCCACACGCTCCTCGGGACCGGGCTGGTCTCGGCGGGCGCTTCAACGCTCAACCAGGTTATCGAGCGCGAGACGGACGCGCTCATGCGCCGGACCGCCCAGCGGCCGCTCCCCGCGGGGAGGATGGACCCGGATGTCGCGCTGTTCTTCGGCGTTGCGCTCGCGGTCGCCGGGCTCGCGGAGCTGGCCCTGGGGGTCAACCTCCTGACGGCTCTCCTCGGCGCGGTCGCCCTGGCCGGGTACGTGTTCGTCTACACGCCGCTCAAGCGGGTCAGCTCGCTCGCGACCATCATCGGCGCGATTCCGGGCGCCATCCCTCCGATGATGGGGTGGAGCGCGGTGCGCAACGAGATCGACCTCGCGGCCTGGGTGCTCTTCGGCATTCTGTTCTTCTGGCAGATGCCCCACTTCCTGGCCATCGCGTGGCTCTGCCGCGACGACTACCGCGATGCCGGCTTCCCCATGCTGACGGTGTCGGACCCGGACGGGCTCCGCACGGCGCGCCAGGTCCTGCTCTACGGGGCGGTCCTGGTGCCGGTGAGCCTGATGCCGTCGCTGCTCGGGCTGATGGGAAGCGTCTACTTCGTCGGAGCGCTCGCCCTCGGTATTGCCTATCTGGGGTTCGGCGTCGCATTCGCCAGGAGCCGCAACACGCCGGGGGCCCGCTGGCTGATGTTTGCGTCGATCCTCTACTTCCCGGCAGTCCTCCTGGTAATGCTCCTGGACCGCGTTGTCTCCTGATCTCGCTGTCGACGCTAGGGGCGTCGAGTACGCCTACCGCAGCCGGAAGGGCGTCCACCAGGCGCTGGCGAGGCTGAGCTTCCAGGTCGCCCCCGGCGAGATCTACGGCTTCCTCGGACCCAACGGCGGCGGCAAGACTACTCTCTTCCGCATCCTCGCCACCCTGGCCCGTCCGCAAGGGGGAACAGTCCGCGTCTTCGGGATGGACGACCCGGCGGCCGTGCGCCGTCTCCTGGGGGTGGTGTTCCAGAGCCCGAGCCTCGACATCCATCTCACCGTACGGGAGAACCTGCTCCACCAGGGGCATCTCTACGGGCTGAGCGGCAAGGATCTTTCCCAGCGGATCGACGCGGCCCTGGAGCGGTTCGGGCTGGCGGAGCGCCGGGATCAGAAGGCGTTGGAGCTTTCGGGCGGGCTGCGGCGCCGGGTGGAGATCGCCAAGTCCCTCCTCCACAAGCCGCGGCTTCTGCTCCTCGACGAGCCGAGCACGGGGCTCGATCCCGGGGCGCGGCGCGATCTCTGGAGCACGCTCGACGGGCTGCGGCAGGAGGGAGTCACGGTCCTCCTCACCACGCACTTCATGGAGGAGGGGGACCGCTGCGACCGGCTGGCGCTGATCGACCGCGGGGCGCTGGTCGCCGAGGGGAGCCCGGCTGTCCTCAAGGAGGAGATCGGAGGCGACGTGGTCACGCTGACCGGACCGGATCCGGAGGGGCTGGTCCGCGACCTGGCGGCCCGGTTCCCGGAGCTCGAGCCGGAGGTCCGCGACGGCGCCGTCCGGCTGGAGCGCGACCGGGGGCATGAGCTGGTGGCCCGGCTGATCGAGGCGCTGCCCGGCCGGGTGGATGCCGTGACCGTGGCCCGTCCGACCCTGGAGGACGTTTTCCTCCACCGCACCGGGCGGAGACTGTATTCATGATGGCGGTCTTCACGCTCTGGAAGCGCGAGCTTGTGCGGTTCTTCCGCCAGCCGAGCCGGATCGCGGGAGCGGCCGGGTCGCCGCTGATCTTCTGGGTGCTGATCGGCAGCGGGCTTTCCGGCTCGTTCCGGCTGCCGGGCGGGCCTTCAGATCTGACCTACCTGGAGTACTTCTTCCCGGGCACGATGGTGCTGACCCTCCTGTTTGCCGCGATCTTCTCCACGATCTCGGTCATCGAGGACCGCAACCAGGGCTTCCTGCAGGGAGTGCTCGTGGCGCCGGTGCCGCGGGCGTCGATCGCCGCCGGCAAGGTCCTGGGCGGGGCGACGCTCGCCTGGCTCCAGTCCGTGATCTTCCTGGCGCTCGCGCCGCTGTCCGGGATCCGGCTGACGCTCTCCTCGGTCCTCGCCGCGGCCGGAGTGCTCGCGATCCTCGGGATCGCGCTGACCGCGGTCGGCTTCGCCTTTGCCTGGAAGGTCGACTCGGTCCAGGGCTTCCACGCGGTGATGAACCTGCTGCTCGTCCCCATGTGGCTCCTGTCCGGGGCGTTCTTCCCACCGTCCGGCGCGCCGGGCTGGCTGGCGGCGGTGATGAGGGCGAACCCGCTCACCTACGGCGTGGCCGCTCTGCGCTGGGCGCTGTACGGCTCGGCCCCCGAGGTGGGCACCGGGTTGCCCGGCCCGGGAGTCGCCATCGCGGTGACGCTCCTGGCCGCGTTGGTCGCGTTCGGTTTCGACCTGCTCGTCATGAGGAGGACCTCCGAATGAAGATGCCTCTCAGGCGAGGGCTCCTCTGGGCGTTTCTGGTTGCTGCGCTGCTGGTCGTAGCGGCCGCGACCCTCCTTCAGTGGCTGAGGAGGCCGGAGCCGCTTCCCGTCTACGGCAAGCTCCCGGCATTCTCCCTGGTCAACCGGGACGGCCGGACGATCCGCCTGGAGGACCTGGCGGGCGCGCCCTGGGTGGCGGACTTCATCTTCACCCGCTGCCCGGCATCCTGCCCGATGATGTCCGCGCGCATGGCCCGCCTGGAAGGAAGCCTCCCCGACGTGGGCGTTCTCCTGGTCTCCGTCAGCGTGGACCCCGCCTACGACACGCCGGAGGTCCTGGAGCACTACGCCAGGAAGCTCCAGGCCCCGGAGCGCTGGCTCTTCCTCACGGGGGAGAGGGAGGACGTCCGCCGCCTGTCGATCGAGGGCTTCAAGCTCGGGCTCGACATGGACCCGCCGCCGGGGATGGCAGGGCCGGAGCCCATTCTCCACAGCACCCGCTTCGTGCTGGTGGACGGGGAAGGGCAGATCCGGGGGTACTACGAGGCGTTCGACGAGGCGTCGACGGAGAAGCTGCGGAAAGACCTGTTGCGGCTGGTAACTCCCCTGTCGTAGACTCTGGCGTCTTTCACGGGCAGCCGCTTCCGCATGACGTTTTTGGATGCAGAAAAAGTCGGACGAGCAGGGTCGAGCGCGCGCTGCGCCTGGCCGAAGCTTGCCGGTCGCGATCGTGAGGTCGGAGGACTGTAGACGATGGCACTAGTCGACGATCACGCAGCTCATACACACGGCCATGCCGGTGCTCACCACGAGCCGGGGTTCTGGGGGAAGTACGTGTTCTCCCAGGACCACAAGGTCATCGGCATCCAGTATGGTTTCACCTCTCTCGTCTTCCTCTTGTTCGGCTTCACCCTGATGATGCTGATGCGCTGGCAGCTCGCCTTCCCAGGCAAGCCGATCCCGATCGTCGGGGCGCTGTTCGGGCAGCTCAACGCGCCCGGCGGCATCATGCTCCCCGAGTTCTACAACCAGCTCGGGGCCATGCACGGCACCATCATGGTGTTCCTGGGGATCGTGCCGCTCGCCGTCGGCGCGTTCGGCAACTATCTGGTGCCGCTCCAGATCGGGGCGCCCGACATGGCCTTCCCCAAGCTGAACATGGCCAGCTACTGGCTGTACTTCGTCGGCGGCGTGATCATGTTCGCGAGCTTCTTCGTGGAGGGCGGGGCGGCGCAGTCGGGCTGGACCTCCTATCCGCCGCTCTCGGACATCGCGCCCGACGGGCAGACGTACTGGCTGTTCGGCATGCTCTTCCTGATCTTTTCGTCGCTGCTCGGCTCGACGAACTTCCTGGTCACGATCATCCAGCTCCGCGCTCCGGGCCTGACCTGGATGCGGCTGCCGTTCTTCGTCTGGGCCCAGTTCGTGACCGCGTTCCTGCTGCTGCTCGCCTTCCCGGCCCTCCAGGCCGCGGCGGTGCTCCAGGGCATGGACCGGATCGCCGGCACGAGCTTCTTCCTGCCCAGCGGCCTGGTGGTCTCGGGCCAGCAGCTCGCGGTCTCCGGCGGCGGCAGCCCGCTGCTCTGGCAGCACCTGTTCTGGTTCCTGGCCCACCCGGAGGTCTACGTCCTGATCCTCCCGGCCTTCGGCATCATCGCCGAGGTGCTCGCGAACAACACCCGCAAGCCGCTGTGGGGATACAAGTCGCTGGTCTACTCGGTGGTCTTCCTCGGCTTCATGTCGTTCATCGTGTGGGCGCACCACATGTTCATGACCGGCATGGGCACGGTGATGAGCACGTTCTTCCAGATCACGACGATGATCATCTCGATCCCGTCGGTGATCGTGCTGACGGCGTTCATCATCTCGCTCTGGGGCGGCTCGATCCGCTTCAACGTGCCGATGCTGTTCGCCCTGGCGTTCCTGCCGATGTTCGCCATCGGCGGCCTCACCGGCCTGCCGCTCGGACTGGCGCCCACGGACATCCACCTGCACGACACCTACTACGTGATCGGGCACTTCCATTATGTGGTGGCCCCGGGCACGATCTTCGCCATGTTCGCCGGCATCTACTACTGGTTCCCCAAGCTGACCGGCAAGACGATGAGCGAGCTGCTGGGCAAGATCCACTTCTGGTTCTCGTTCCTGTTCATCAACGGCATCTTCATGCCGATGCTCTGGCAGGGCCTGGCCGGCGTGTCGCGGCGTCTCTACGACGGCGGCGAGTCGTACTCCCACGCCCAGGGCGTTCTCGGGCTGAACAAGATGATGTCGTACTCGGCCTGGGGCCTCGCCCTCGCCCAGCTCCCGTTCATCATCAACCTGTTCTGGAGCATGGCGAAGGGCAGGAAGGTGGGCTCCAACCCCTGGGACGCCACGACGCTCGAGTGGGCGGCGACCACGTCGCCGCCGCTCGCCCACGGCAACTTCACCGAAGTCCCGACGGTGGTCCGCGGACCCTACGACTACAGCCTGCCCGGCGCGCCCAGGGATTTCACGCCGCAGCACGAGGGCTAGGAGGAGAGGACGATGGAGATTCCCTACAACACGGAGGCCCGGCCCGATACCGGGCTGTACAACGCGAAGCTGGGCATCTGGCTGTTCCTCGCCTCCGAGGTGATGCTCTTCGGCGCGCTGTTCTCGTCGTACATCCTGCTGCGCACGGGCGCTCCGAGCTGGCCAATGGGGCGCGAGATCCTGAACGTGCCGCTCGCGACCCTGAACACGGTCATCCTGATCGGCTCGTCGGTCACCATGGTCATGTCCTGGGCGTCGCTCAAGCTCAAGGATTTCGGCAAGTACCGCCTGTACATGGGACTGACGCTGCTGCTGGCGCTCGGCTTCCTGGTGGTCAAGGGGTTCGAGTACGGCGCCAAGTTCAGCCATCACCCTCCTCTCTACCCGTCGACCAACACGTTCCTGGCGATCTACTTCACGCTGACCGGGCTGCACGGGCTGCACGTGGTCGGCGGCATGATCGTCAACGGCTATCTCTGGGGGCCGGGCACGAAGATGTGGAAGACCGATCCGGAGCGGTTCACGAACCGCATCGAGGTCGCCGGCCTCTACTGGCACTTCGTGGACCTGGTCTGGATCTTCCTGTTCCCGACCCTGTACCTGCTGTAGGCTCAGGAGGAGACGAACACGATGAGCTCGCACGACGACGTTGAATCGGTCAAGAAGCAGACCCGGGCGTACCTCATGGTTTTCTGGGCCCTGATGGTCCTGACGGTCCTCACGGTGGGGGTCGCGTACCTGCACATGCCGGTATGGATGGCGGTCGGGGTCGCCCTGGTGATCGCGCTGTTCAAGGGCACGCTCGTGGCCGGGATCTTCATGCACCTGTTCGACGAGCGCAAGCTGATCTACTGGGTGCTGGCCCTGACGGTGCTCTTCTTCCTGGTGCTGCTGTTCTACCCGACCCTGAGCGATTGGGACCAGCGCAAGCTATGAGCCTGTCGCTCCGGTCGTTCCACCTGTTCTTCATCGCGGCCTCGGTGCTGCTGTCGGTCGCGGTGGGCGTATGGGGCGTCCGGAGCTGGCAAGACACGGGCGCGGGGGGGGACCTCGCCCTGGGTGGGTTCTTCTTCGTGGCGGGCATCGTGCTTGCCCTGTACGGTCTCAAGGTGCGGAAGAAGCTCCGCGACCTTGATCCGGAGGATTAGGTCATGAGAAGAGCAGCCCTGATGGTCGTCGCTCTGACCCTCGGCTTGGACCTGATACTGCCGCAGATTGCGTCCGCTTGCGCCACCTGCTTCGGAGCGGCGGATGCGCCGATGACCAAGGGGATGAACAACGCCATCCTGATGCTCATGGCCGTCGTCGGCGTCGTCTACGTCGGGATCGGCAAGGTGGCTCTGGACTTCAGAAAACGCTCCAGGCGGCTGGCGGAGAAGGAACGGTCCAAGCCGCAATTGCGCCTCATTCGCGGAGAGAAACAGTGATGGAAACGCACTATGGTCTCCCTTTGAACCTGCCCGTGGGCGCCTCGGCCCACGCGGATCAGCTCGACAATCTGAACGCGCTGGTGCACTGGTTCATGATCGTGCTGTTCGTCGGCTGGGGCATCTTCTTCGTCTACAGCCTGTTCCGCTTCCGCAAGGGCAGGAACCCCGTGGCGAGCTACGAGGGCGCCAAGGGGCACTTCTCGACCTACGGCGAGGCGGGCGTGGTGCTGATCGAGGTGATCCTGCTGGTCGCCTTCGCGGTGCCGATCTGGGCCACGCGGGTCGGCACCGTGCCGGACGAGCAGAACGCGGTCAGAGTCCGTGTCGTGGCCGAGCAGTTCGCCTGGAACGCCCACTACCCGGGCGCGGACGGGGTCTTCGGCCGCACCGATTCGAAGCTGATCACGGCCGGCATGAACCCGCTCGGGCTGGACCCGAAGGACGCCGCCGGCAAGGACGACCTCGTCACGATCAACCAGCTCCATCTGCCGGTCAACCGGAAAATCCTCATCGACCTGAGCAGCAAGGACGTGATCCACGGCTTCGCCCTGCCGCAGATGCGGGTGAAGCAGGACGCGATCCCGGGCCAGACGATCCCGATCTGGTTCGAGCCGATCCTGGTGACGCCGCCGGAGAATTCGCTCCCGGGCTGCGCCGTCACCAAGACCTGCTGGGAGATCGCCTGCGCCCAGCTCTGCGGGCTCACGCACTACCGGATGCGCGGCTTCTACCAGGTTCACGACGCGGCCGGCTACGAGAAGTGGCTGTCGGAGAACGCTCCCAAGGTCGCGGCGCTGCCGACACCCCCGGCGCCCACGGGCGAGCCCGTGACCCCCACGGGAGCAGCCGTGCCCGGCGAGAACCCGGCCGGCTCCGGTGGTCCCCAGCCCGGCGACCAGGACGCGACGCCGCCGGCGCAATAGGATGTAGGGGCGGGGCTTGCCCCCGCTCGGGAGGGGGTAAACCCCTCCCCTACATTTTTCGTCATGCTCGATGTCCGCGACCTTCCCGCTCTCAACGCGGCCTTGAATTCGCTTTCCGCGGTGCTGCTGCTGGTGGGCTACGCCCTGATCCGCCAGGGCCGGAAGACCGCCCACCGCAACGCGATGATCGCCGCCCTGGTCTGCTCGGGGCTGTTCCTGACCTCCTACCTGTACTACCACTACCAGGTGGGATCGGTCCGTTTCCAGGGCACCGGCCAGGCGCGCACGCTCTACTTCTCGGTGCTGATCACCCACACGATCCTGGCCGCGGCGGTCCCCTTCCTCGCCGCGATCACCGTGATCCACGCCTGGCGCAAACGGTGGACGAAGCACACGGGTATCGCCCGCTGGACGCTTCCGATCTGGCTCTACGTCTCGGTCACGGGCGTGCTCGTGTATCTCATGCTCTACCAGATGAGCTGGTAGGGCAGGCATCATCCCTGCATTCTCCTCGAACCCAGCAGGTGTTCCGGTCGTAGCGTGAGAGGAGAGGGCTATGGCAACGCTTCATTCCCAGGAATACGAGTCGCTGGTGGATCGCCTCCGCAAGGCACGGGAGGAGGCGGGCTTGACGCAGGAAGCGGTGGCGGAGGTCTTCGGGCGTCCCCAGTCGTTCCTGTCGAAGGTCGAGAGCGGCGAGCGGCGGATCGATCCGGTCGAGCTGTGCCACTTCGCCGATCTCTACAAGAAGCCGGTCGAGTGGTTTCTCCCCCAAGACTGCAGCAACTGAACGCGAGCTCGGCTGTAGATGAAGGTATTGGAGCCATCACTGACCGGCGAGGAGCTCGCCCAGCTCGAATGCGATACCTTCAAGTACTTCGCGGATGAAATGAACGCGGAGAATGGGCTCATTCCGGACAATACGCGGCAGGGAGCGCCGAGCTCGATTGCTGCGGTTGGATTTGCGCTTACCGCGTACCCGATTGGCGTCGAGCGAGGCTACATGAGCCGGGCCGAGGCGATCGAGCGGTCTTTGATCACCTTGCGTTTTTTCCACGACGGGCCGCAGGGAACGGGACCGGACGCCGTCGGCTACAAGGGCTTCTATTATCACTTCCTCGACATGAAGACAGGCCGGCGCGTCTGGAGCTCTGAAGTCTCGACCATTGACACAACGTTCCTTCTGGCCGGGGCACTCGCCGCAGCGATGTATTTCGACGGCCAGACGAAAGATGAGAGCGAAATCCGCAGGCTTGCGGAGGCGCTCTATGCTCGGGCCGACTGGCAGTGGGCGCAAAATGGCGGTCTCGCGGTCACGCATGGCTGGAAACCGGAGACGGGATTCATCAAGTACCGATGGACGGGATACAGCGAAGCATTGATCCTGTATGTCCTTGGCCTTGCGTCGCCTACGTTTCCCCTTCCCGAGGAAAGTTACCGCGCGTGGACCACGACTTACAGATGGAAGAAGCTCTACGGGCAGGAGTTTCTCTATGCCGGGCCGCTGTTCATTCACCAGTTTTCGCACATGTGGATCGATTTCCGCGGCATCCAGGACGAGTACATGAGCGGCAAGGCCATTGATTATTTTGAGAACAGCCGCCGCGCGATTTACGTCCAGCAGGCTTATGCCATGCGCAATCCCAAAGGGCTATCGGGCTACGATCGCTATAGCTGGGGAATCACGGCGAGCGACGGTCCCGGGCCGGCGGTTCGGCAGATCCAGGGGAAGACGCGGCGGTTCTACGATTATCTTGCGCGGGCCGTTCCTTATGGTCCTGACGACGGTACCCTCGCGCCCTGGGCCGTTGCTGCCTCCTTGCCCTTTGCTCCGGAAGTGGTTCTGCCATCGCTCAAGCGCATCAATGAGAAGTATCCGGAGATTACGAGCAAATACGGGCTCAAGTGCAGCTACAACCCCACGTTCACTTCAGGCAGCCGCAAGCAGAAGGGCTGGGTTTCCGATGGGTATTATGGCCTTGATCAGGGTCCCATTGTGATGATGATCGAGAACTACAAGTCTGGCCTGGTCTGGCGACTGATGAGGCAATGCCCTTACATCATCAAAGGTCTGCGACGCGCCGGATTTCAAGGCGGCTGGTTGGAGCTTGGTGAATGAAGCGCTGGCTCGGGTACATCCCCCTTTCCGCGTACCGGCCTCCCGTCCCTCCGTAAGAGCCTCCCGCACCTCCGTACCAGGGGTCGGCACATTGGGACGGGAAGCTCGCAGGTCTGTGAGAGTGGCTGGCACGCGCGGACGAGTGACTGGCACACGTGTACGAGTGACTCCCCCAACCGTACGAGTGACTCGCACATGCGTACGAGTGACTGGTACATGCGT
>DASUNJ010000245.1:0-10665 GCA_036277235.1 Thermoanaerobaculia bacterium
GGGGTCTACCCAACGGGTAGAGGGGTCTACCCAACGGGTAGAGGGGTCTACCCAACGGGTAGAGGGGTCTACCCAGTAAAATGTTTCTCTTTATCGCCTCGTGAAGCACACCTCTGCGGAACTGAACGATTTTGACATCGGAGAAGGGCAGCGAGAACCCGGCTCGCCCTGCAGGAAGGTTAGCGGCTCACGCAGCGAGCACGAACGCGACGTCCATCAGTTCGACCGGAGCTTCACCATGCTCCAGCTTGTCTGCCAGGACCCGCAAAGCCAGGGCCTGGGCTGAGGCGAGGGCATCCTCGCGAGTGGGGCCGTAGTCCAGGGTCCCTGGGAGCTCCGGCACCTCCGCGATCCAGCGTCCATCCTCCTCGGTTTCGAGCTCCACCGTCAGTCTCATGCGGGAAGTTTAGCACCCGGGGGCCGAATAAAAGATTCCAGCGCCGCAAGCGTCACGTCCACGTCCTGCGGCGTGTGCTCGGCGGAGATCTGGAAGCGGATCTCCTCGTCTCCCTTGGGAACGACGGGGAACTTGAGGCCGGTGGCGAGGATGCCGTTCTGCCTTAGATGCTTGACCAGGGCATTGGTCTTGGGCGTGTCGCGCACCATGAGCGGCACGACCGGGTGCTCGCCGGGCAGGGTCTCGTAGCCCAGGGCCACGATGCCGTCCTTGAAGCGCTTCGTCATCTCGCGCAGGTGGGCCAGGAGCTCGCGGCCCCGGTCGCTGTCCAGGATCTCCAGCGCCTTGGCCGCGGCCGCGGCCTCTCCCTGGGTGATCGGGTTCGAGTAGATGTAGAGGGGCGCCGTTTCTCTCAGGTACTCGGTGAGCATGCGGCTGCCGGTGACGTAACCGCCGTTGACGCCGAGAGCTTTGCCCAGCGTGCCGATCAGGATGTCCACCGGCCGCGAGCCCGTGAACTCTTCCGTGCCCCGGCCGGTGTCGCCGAAGGCGCCGACGCCGTGCGAGTCGTCCACCACGACCACCACGTTCTCGGGATACTCGCCGTCGAAGCGCTCCGCGATCTCCAGGATCTTCGGCAGCTCGGCGTGGTCGCCGCGCATGCTGAAGATGCCGTCCGTGACCACGACGGCGCGGCGGGCCTTGCTGGCGGAGGCGGCGAGCTTCGATTCCAGGTCGGCGTAGTCGAGGTGGCGGTAGATCTGCTTGTCCTGGGGACGGGCCAGGCGCATCGCGTTGATGATGCAGTTGTGGTTCAGCTCGTCGCTGATCAGGACCGTGTCGGCGTTGCTCAGGGGGACGAGCACGCCGAGCGTCGTGGCATAGGCCGAGCTGAAGATCATCGCGGACTCGCGGCCATGGAAGGCGGCGAGCTTCGCCTCCAGCTCCAGGTGCTGGCGGTAGGTGCCGCTGATGAAGCGCACGGCCCCGGGGCCGGCGCCGTACTCCGAGGAAGTGTGCTCCTCCGCCTCGATGACTTCCCGGCGCAGCGACATGCCCAGGTAGTTGTTGGAATTCATCTTGAGAAAGGGCCGGTCGGCCTCCCCTTCGAGCAGGTAGCGCGGTCCGTTGCCGTCCGCGGCGGGGAGGACTTTGGCGATGACGGTCTCGGCCCCCTTGAGGGTGCCGCGCTCGCGCAGGGCGTCGAGCTCGGTGGCGAGGGCCTGATGGAATCGTTCGTGCGGCATTGAAGGGGTATCTCCGTGCAGTGCGTCCGTGGCGCGGGCTCAGCCGGCCCGCTTGATCTTCCTGCCCAGGTTCTCGAGCATGCCGGCCACCATGGCGCCGAGGTCGTAGTCGGGGGACCATCCCCACTCCTGACGGGCGGCGCTGTCGTCGAGGGAGTCGGGCCAGGAGTCGGCGATCGCCTGCCGGATGGGATCGACGTTGTAGTCGAGGGTGAAGCCCGGGATGTGCTTGCGGATCTCGGCCGCCAGCTCTTCCGGGGTGAAGTTCATGGCGGTCACGTTGAAGGCGTTGCGGTGGACGAGCTTCTTCGGGTCGGCCTCCATGACGTCGACGGCGGCCTTGATGGCGTCGGGCATGTACATCATGTCGAGGCGCGTGTCCGGCTCCAGGAACGAGGTGTAGTGCCGGTGGCGGATGGCCTCGTAGAAGATCTCGACCGCATAGTCGGTGGTGCCGCCTCCCGGAGGCGCGCCGTAGGAGATGAGGCCGGGGAAGCGCACGCCGCGGGTGTCCACGCCGAAGCGGTGAAAGTAGTAGTCGCAGAGCAGCTCGCCGGCCACCTTGGTGACGCCGTACATGGTGGTGGGGCGCTGGACCGTGTCCTGCGGCGTGCGCTCCTTGGGAGTGTCGGGGCCGAAGGCGCCGATGGAGCTGGGATGGAACACGGCGCAGCGGTTCTCGCGGGCGACTTCCAGGATGTCGTAGAGGCTGCCGATGTTCACTTCCCAGGCGACCTGGGGCTTGCTCTCGGCCGTGGCGGAGAGCAGCGCGGCCAAGTGGTAGATCGTGCCGATCTGATTGCGCCGCACCACCTCCGTGACCTGCCGCGGGTTGGTGGTGTCGACGAATTCGAAGGGGCCGTCCGTGCCGCGCGGGGGCATGCGGATGTCGGAGGCGACCACCTGGTCCTCGCCATACCGCGCGCGCAGGGCAGGGACCAGCTCCGAGCCGATCTGACCGAGGGCTCCGGTGACGAGGATTTTTGTCTTCATGCCGACCCGGAACTCTAGTGGAGACCGGGGTTGCGATCAATCCGGGGGGCAACACCGCTGTGAGGCAGGTCACAACGGCCCCGTGAAGGGAATCACAGACATTGCGCGGCGCACGCGGCAGGATGGAGGCTCGTAGCCGTACCAGATCGAGGAGATCGGAGATGACCGTGACGGGCTGTCGTGCAGCCGGGTGGCTGCTGGGGCTGGGGCTGGCGGGCTTCCTGGGGAGCGCTCCCCTGGAGGCAGCCACGGATTTCTACACCGTGATTCCCTGCCGGCTCCTCGACACCCGCGGCGTCGCCGGACCGTCCGGGGGTCCGAACCTGGCCGCCAAGGAGTCCCGCGGGTTCGGGATCGCGGGCCGGTGCGGCGTCTCGACCGCAGCCGAGGCCGTGGCCGTCAACGTCACCGTCGTCCCCCAGGTCAGCGGCGACCTGGCCTTCACCGCCACCGGCTCGCCCGAGCCGCCGACGTCGACCATCAACTTCCGCGCCGGACGGGTCCGGGCGAACAATGCCGTGCTGCCCCTGGGCGCGGGTGGCGGATTGACCGTGTTCTCCCGCGCGGCCGGCGAGGTCGCCCTCATCATCGACGTCACCGGCTACTTCGCGGACGCGGCCCTGGAGGCCACGACCGCCGCGCGCCCCGCGTTCCATCCGCCGCCGGGGAGCTACAACGGCGAACGGACGGTCGACATCTTCACCAGCACTCCCGGCGCGCAGATCCGGTACACGACCGACGGCTCGATTCCGTCGGCGACCCACGGCACGCTCTACGCCGGACCGGTCACCTTGACGACCGACACGAACCTGCGGGCCATCGCCTACAAGACCGGCCTGAGCAACAGCCCCGTCACCCTGGGCAGCTACGACATCGTCCGGCAGGAGGTCCTGTTCCTGGCGACGCTCACGCCGCAGAACGGGGCCGTGAGCCTGGGATCGGGCATGGCCACGCTCCTGCTGGCCGGCGACGAGCAGACCGCGGTGCTGCGCTCGACGCACTCCAACCTGAGCGGAGGCCTGACCGCCCATCACATCCACGCTCCCGACGGCCAGATCATCTTCGACCTGGACACCACTGCGCCTGCCGCGGACGGCTCGCGGGTCTGGAACATCGTGCAGACGGGCTCCTGGACGCGGCAGCAGATCCTGGACGCCCTGCACGCCGGGCAGTGCTACCTCAACCTGCACACTCCGAATTACCTGAACGGCGAGATCAAGGGGTTCCTCCGCGTCGCCGCGGGCAGCATCACCTTCACCCCGCCGCCTCCCCCGCCGCCGCTGCCGCCCGGACCGCCCAGCGCCGCCGCCGCTTCCCGCTTCCTGACCCAGGCCACCTTCGGACCGACGCCGGAGGCGATCGCGGCCATCCAGTCCCAGGGCTATGCCGCCTGGATCAACGCGCAGTTTGCGCTGCCGGTGGTCTCCCACCTGGCGTACCTGGACGCGCTGCCGGACGGCAACGAGCAGCCGAACTGGATCGCGCGCGAGTCGTTCTGGAAGCAGGCCATCCAGGGGCCGGACCAGCTCCGGCAGCGCGTGGCCTTCGCGCTGAGCGAGATCTTCGTGGTCTCCTCCGAGGACAGCGACCTGTTCGAGTCCGAGCCGGTCGCCGTCTACATGGACCTGCTCAACCAGAGAGCCTTCGGCAACTTCCGCCAGCTTCTGGAGTCGGTGACACTCTCGCCGTCCATGGGCGTCTACCTGGACATGCTGAGCAACGACAAGGAGGATCCGGAGACCGGGCAGAACCCGAACGAGAATTACGCGCGGGAGATCCTCCAGCTCTTCTCGATCGGGCTCTACAAGCTCCACCCGGACGGTACCCTCCAGCTCGACGAGTGGGGCCTGCCCATCGACACCTACGACCAGGACGTGATCAAGGGCTTCGCGCAGGTCTTCACCGGCTGGACGCACGCCAACCAGGATCGCTCCGAGGAGTGGCGTTTCTACTGGCCAGAGCACGACTGGCGCCACCCCATGGAGGTCTGGACGGAGCATCACTCGACCGGCTCCAAGCTGCTCCTCAACGGCGTGACCCTGCCCCCCGGGCAGGCGCCGCAGACCGATCTCGCGGCGGCGATGGACAACATCTACCTGCATCCCAACACCGGGCCTTTCCTCTGCCGGCAGCTCATCCAGCGCCTGGTCACGAGCAACCCGAGCCCGGCGTACGTCTACCGCTGCGGGCAGGCATTCGCCAATAGTGCCCAGGGGGGCCAGGGGGGCCAGGGAGTGCGCGGCGATCTCAAGGCGGTGGTGCGGTCGATCCTCCTCGACTGGGAGGCGCGCAGCCCGGACGTGCTCGGCCAGCCCGGCTACGGCAAGGTGCGCGAGCCGATCCTGCGCTTCGTGGCCATGCTGCGCGCCCTGCGCGCCCAGCCGCCGGCCGACGGCCGTTTCCGCTACTACTGGCAGTCGAGCGCCGAGTGGGGGCTGAACCAGAGCCCGTTCCAGGCGCCCACGGTGTTCAACTTCTTCGATCCGGCCTACGCCCAGCCCGGCCCGATCGCCGGGGCCGGCCTGGTCTCGCCGGAGCTGCAGATCATCAACGAGACCTCGGTCTTCGGCTCTTCGAACTTCCTGCACCCGGTGGTCTTCGACGGCTACACCGACGACGGCAGCCTCACGCTGGACTACTCGTATTTCACGGGCGCCGGCAGCGACTCGGCGCTGCTCGACCGGGTGAACCTGGTCTTCTACGCCGGCCAGCTTTCGACGGAGACGCGCGCGATCTTTGCCGAGGCCCTGGCCGATTCGGACTTCCCCGACGATCCGCAGGAACGGGTCAGCACCCTGCTCTGGATGGTGAGCCTCTCGCCCGAGTTCATGGGGCAGCGATAGGAGTCATAGATGAGCGATTCAGAGCAGCCCCGCGACCTCTCCCGCCGCCAGTTCCTGCGCGGCTCCGTCTGCGCCGCCGTGGGCATGACGTCGCTCGCCGCCACGGTTTTCGACATGCGGCGCATCGCCGCCGCCGCGCCGCTCGCCGGCGACTTCAAGGCGCTGGTGTGCGTGTTCCTCTACGGCGGCAACGACAGCAACAACGTGCTCGTGCCGCGCGGGACCGGCTACGCGGGCTACGCCGCGGCGCGGGCCGGCCTGGCGCTGCCGCAGGCTTCACTCCGGCCGATCACGCCGATCTCGGGCGGCGACGGCCGGCAGTGGGGATTGCACCCGAACCTGAGCGGGCTGCAGAGCCTGTTCGGGCAGCAGCGCCTGGCGCTGGTCGCCAACGTCGGCCCCCTGGTCGCGCCGGTCACGCGCGCCGAGTACCTCGCGGGCACCGCCGCGCTGCCGCCGCAGCTCTTCTCGCACAGCGATCAGACCATGCACTGGCAGACCGCGATCCCCGACCAGCCGGGGCGCAGCGGCTGGGGCGGGCGCACCGCCGATCTCCTGGATTCGCTCAACACGAACGCGCAGGTCGCGATGTCGATGTCGCTCGCGGGCAACAACACGTTCCAGATCGGGACCGACGTGACCCAGTACCAGGTCTCGCCGGACGGCAGCATCGGACTGGGCTGGTATTACGACGGCAACGAGTGGAACCATCCGCCGTCCATCGCCATCCGCAAGCTGATGGCGCGGAGCTATGGAAACCTTTTCCAGAAGGGATACCGCGACGTGTTCCAGCGCGCGCTCGACCAGGACCGCGTGCTGTCCGGCACCCTGGACGCGGCGCCGCCGCTCGCCACCGTCTTTCCGGACACGGACCTCGGCAGGCAGCTCCGCATGGTCGCGCGCCTGATCTCGGTGCGCGAGGCGCTCGGCCTGCGCCGCCAGGTCTACTTCTGCGCCGCGGGGGGTTACGACCTGCACGACAGCCAGGTGGGGGCCACGGCGCAGGTGGGCGCGCACGCCGACCTCCTCGCCGAGCTCGACGGCGCGCTCTCGGCCTTCTACGGCTCGACGGTCGAGCTGGGGGTGGCGAGCGACGTCACGGCCTTCACCGCCTCGGACTTCGGCCGCACCTACATCAGCAACGGCGAGGGCTCGGACCACGGCTGGGGAGCCCATCACTTCGTCATGGGAGGCGCGGTCGCGGGAGGCCGCTTCTACGGCGAGGTCCCGACGCTCGCCGTCGACGGCCCCGACGACTCGGGGGACGGACGCTGGATCCCCACGATCTCGGTGGACGAATACTCCGCGACGCTGGCGAAGTGGTTCGGCGTGTCGTCGGGGAACCTGGGTCTGGTGTTTCCCAACCTGGGCAGGTTCGATTCGCCGGACCTGGGATTTTTGGGGCAGCCTTGACCCTGCGTGAAATCGGAACGGCCTGAGCACCACCTTCCAGATAGAAGTCCGACAGCTCGGTCGGCGCCCGGCGTGCCGGAGGCCTGGAACGGCCGCGGCCCCGGGGGTTCCGCGAGACCATGCCGTAAACCGCAGCTCTTCGCGCAGGGAGACTCGGGATGCAGACGCTCGCAGGTTTCCTGTTCGCCGTCTTTCTTGCCAACGGCCAGCAGCCAGGCGGCCCTCCACAGGCAATGCCTCCGGCGCGCTGCGGATATCCGGATCCTCCTGCCTGCTTCATGCCCATGGGCTACTTCACGGGCGGTATCGCCCTGGTGGACCTCAACAAGGACGGTTTCGAGGACGCGGTGCTCGCCAACGGAATTGACGCGAGCCCGCAGCCCCTGGTCGTCCAATACGGCTCAGAGCGAGGATTCGCCACCTGGCCGGACTGGTACTCGGATGAGATCAACTTCATGGGTGATCTGGCGATCGGCGACATCAACGGCGATGGCTGGGTCGACGTCGCCGTCGCAGTGCTGATGAGCCTGGACCGCAACACCGGGGCTGGAGGGGTCAACATCTACTTCAATCAAGGCGGCACGCTCGAGCCCACCGCTTCCTACCAGACTGCCGGCGGCTATCTCACATTGGGATGCACTCTGGGGGATGTCGATGCCGATGGGGACCTCGACCTCGTCGTCCCGGTGGTTGCCGAAGGATCAAGCATTCTCACTTCGTCCATATGGCGGGCCCCTGTTCAAGGCCTTCAGGACGGACGGGCACGCATCTATCTGAACCGCGACGGATTGCTGGACGAATATCCCTCGTGGATCGCGGCCCGGCCCAGCCGTCCAGGCGACGCTCTGGTGGCGGATATCAACCAGGATGGATGGATGGATCTGGCGCTTTCCGGTTCCACGACGCAGATCTTCTATGGCAAGGATCCGAACGGCTCGCCGGAGGTACCTCTCCCCACGGTGCCCAATTGGGAATCCAAGGACATCCACTGCTATTCCTATTCCCTGGACGCCGGGTACCCCGGCAAGTCGCCAGGCCAGGAGCCTGCGCGGTTCCCGAGCCACACCGAGCTGATGGTCGCCGTGTCCTCAGGCTGCCTCAGCGGGCAGAATCCAAAAGACTGCGGCACCTGCAGGAGCCGCTATTTCGTCTACCAGCCCCGGGGACAAACTACTCCCGTGTGGACCTCCAACGAAGTCCACCTCGCAGCGAAGCTCCTGTTGGCCGATCTGGATGGCAGTGGATACCTCGACCTGGTGGCGGATCAATGGGGGAAAGAATTCGCGGGAGCTCCGTTGTCGCTGTACATGGCCCAGCAGCACCAGGGACCCCCGTTTGCCAAGCAGCCGACTTGCCTGCTCGGCAAGAACAGGATCGGCGAGGGCCTGGCCGTAGCGGACCTGCGCAAGAGCTGCCCACGGGAGCTGACCTACAAAGCCAGGGCCACCACGAAGGCGGCCGTCGTGACCCTTCCTCAACGGCGCATCCAGGCCATCAAGGAAGTGATCAAGGAAGATCGGGTGTTGGCCAGCTCGCAGTTCATCTGGACCCCGGAATCCAACTGGATCTCCCTGTCCCAGCCCCTTCTGCCAGGCGAGACCATCCAGGCGACCTATCAATTCTCCGATTGCCTGGACATCGCAGAAGCGACCTTTCAGCCCCAGCACGGCAGCTTCATCTTCTACCAAGGGGAGAACCCGAACCAGTGTTCCCTGCTCGGCATTCCAACAACCTTTCCATGAGGAGAAACCAGTGCTGATCTATTTGATGGCCGATCTGGATCGAAACGTATCAGACCTTCGGCAACGTTTCGAAAAGAACCCACTGGAGGTTCTGGAGGAGTACCGCATTTCGCCGGAGGTACGCGAAGTCCTGCGCTCCGGGGACGAGGCGAGGATCGAGGGGCTTTTGATCTCCGAGGTCCAGGATGCCCTGAAGCGTTGGCATATCAAGCCCGTCGACCTGTACCCCTGGAGACTCAAAGAACACCATCCCCCTCACGGGCACGGCAACCCTGATTGAGCGAGGTTTCCATGCTCCATCCTCTTGGCTCCCTTCTACCGGCCGTCGCTCCACATGCGAGAGGTCTCGTCGAGAGGACCGCGTGGAGAGGGCTCGAGCGCATGCTCTCCCGACTTCCGCCGCTCTGGTCCTGGGGCTGTTTCGAGCTGCGCCTCGGGACCGGAGAAACGCGCGTCGACCTCTCCATCTGCGCCACCCGCGACGAGGGGGGCCAGGAGGCCATGGCGGCAGCTCTCGCCGCCGGGAGCGACTGGCAGCTCGCGGGTGCGGTGCGGCCGGTCCTTGAGGAATGGGCCCGGCCGGGGACCCTTTTGTTCAACGCGGTACCGACGATCTGGCTTGAATACGACATGCCGGATGGAAGCCCCCAGCCCCCGTTCATGTTCCTGACCCTGATGGAGCCGAGCGGGATCGTGCCTGATCGAAAGCCTGCCGAGCTGACCGGCATCTTCCGATCGGCGCTGCACCTACTGCCGGACCGGGGGGACGACGCCGCGCGGCTCGCCCAGGTCGAGCGCTGTGCCCGTGCGCTGCCGGCCGGGGGGAGCATCCTGCACCTCGCGGCTCTCCCGGCCTGGCGTCAGACGCAGGCGCTGCGCGTGAACGCAGGCTTTCCTGCCGGAAGCCTGCGGGGTTGGCTCGAACGCCTCGGCTGGACAGGCTCCCCTCGCCAGTGGCAGATCGCTGCCGAGCTCTTCGGAGAGGATGGCCGGAGATGCGTCCAGACCAGCGTGGACGTCGACGAAGACGGGCTCGCCCCCGGCCTGACACTCGAGGACTCGATCTCGTCGCCCGCCCGGCCGGAGGAGCGGACTTTCCTCAGGCGTCTCGTGGAACGCGGCCTGTGCGAGCCTGACAAGGAGGAGGCCGTCCTCGCCTGGGTCGGGGAAGAGACGGTGCAGCTGCCTGACGCCGATTGGCTGATCCGGGTCAGCCGCAAGCTGTCGATCAAAGTCATGGTCGACGCCGAGGGCTGCGCTTCCGTGAAGGCCTATCTGCTGTTCCACGCGCGCTACACCCTGTTCTGAGGGCCGGTCAGAACCTCCTCCGGACCTCGAC
The DNA here is from genome assembly GCA_036277235.1 of Thermoanaerobaculia bacterium. Classification (GTDB taxonomy): domain Bacteria; phylum Acidobacteriota; class Thermoanaerobaculia; order Multivoradales; family UBA5704; genus DATMER01. Next base: position 9,975 of record DASUNJ010000245.1, read on the forward strand.
CCCGTAGCTGCGCGGCCGGCCCAGCTGTCCGAGATCGCCCCCGGCCAGGACTCCAGTCCAGGCCGCGTCGGCGTACTCGGTGTAATACCTCTCGTCCAGGAGGTTCTTCGCCCAGGCCGTCACTCCCCACCGCTCCGCTTCCAAACCGAAGTGGAGGTTGAGAAGATCGATCGGCTCTTGGACGTCGAGGTTGTCGGCGTGCCAGTACTGCCGGCCGCGGTGCTCGAGGTCGGCGCGGACGGTGGCGAGGAGAAGGTCGCCAAGCCGGTGAGCGTACTGCGCGCCCATCGTCAGCTTGGCCCGGGTGTTCCCAGGCGTCTGGTTGCCGTCAAACCGGCCGCTGCCGTCGAAGTTGCGGATCTCCGAGTCGTTGAGACCGAGCGCGGCGCGGAGCTCCCAGCCGCCCCTGGGCCGCGCCTGGAGCTCGAGTTCGAGGCCGCGGATTTCCACATCGCGGATGTTGTCGATGATCTGTCCGCCGCGGGCGATGTCAAACTGGAAGAACTGGAAACCCTCGACCCGGTTGACGTATACCGCGCCGTTGCAGCGCAGGCGGTGCTGCAGCCAGGTCGACTTGACGCCTGTCTCGAAGCTGACCGCGCTCTCCTGACCGAAGATTTGAGGTGTGACGGCGGGAGCGTTGAAGCCGCCGGACCTGAATCCCCGGCTGGCGTTGAAGTAGTACATGACC
>DASUNJ010000246.1:0-11659 GCA_036277235.1 Thermoanaerobaculia bacterium
GCCGAACCAGAGCAGCTCCACCTCCGCCTTGAGCAGGGCCTGGATCAGCCCGGCCGGGCTCACGTTCTCGCCCGGGATGCCGAAAGCCTGCGCCATCTGCGCGGAGACCGGGATCGTCTTGGCTCCGCGCTCGAACACGCCGCCGCCCTCGGAGATCAGAGTGGCATCGTAATCCGCCCAGGAGGAGCGCGGCAGGTGGAAGAGCCGCTTGCGCTCCTCGTAGCTGCGCGCCGCGTCCGGGTCCGGATCGACGAAGACGTGCCGATGGTCGAAAGCCGCCAGCAGACGGATGTGCGGCGACATCAGCATGCCGTTGCCGAACACGTCCCCGGACATGTCACCGACGCCCACGACCGTGAAATCCTGGGCCTGGGTGTCCTTGCCGAGCTCCCGGAAGTGACGCTTCACCGACTCCCAGACGCCGCGGGAGGTGATGGCCATCCGCTTGTGGTCGTAGCCCGAGGAGCCGCCGGAGGCGAAGGCGTCGTCGAGCCAGAAGCCGTACTCCGCGGCAACTCCGTTGGCGATGTCCGAGAAGGTGGCGGTGCCCTTGTCCGCGGCCACCACGAGGTAGGGATCGTCGTCGTCCCGGCGCACCACCTCGGGCGGCGGCACAACCTCGCTGCCGCGCAGGTTGTCCGTGAGGTCGAGGAGCCCGCGCATCAGGATCTTGTAGCATTCGATCCCTTCCTTGAGCAGCTCCTCGCGGCTGACCGCAGCCCCCGCAGGTGGCCGCTTGACCACGAAGCCGCCCTTGGAGCCGACCGGCACGATGACGGCGTTCTTAACCACCTGCGCCTTCATGAGCCCCAAAACCTCGGTGCGGAAATCCTCCGGCCGGTCCGACCAGCGGATGCCGCCGCGCGCGACCCGGCCGCCCCGCAGGTGGATCGCCTCGACCCGGGTGCTGAACACGAAGATCTCGCGGAAGGGGCGGGGCAGCGGCAACTCCTCGATGCGCTGAGAGTCGAGCTTCAGGGAGAGGTAGCTCTTCAAGTTGCCGGCGGCGTCCTTCTGGAAGAAATTCGTCCGCAGGGTGGCCTCGACCAGGTTCAGGAAACGGCGGAGGATACGGTCCTCGTCGACGTTCTTGACCTGGTCCAACAGGGTCCCGATCTCGGAGGCCAAGCTGGCGGCGCGCTCGTTGGAGCCCTCTTGGCGAGCCGGATCGAAGAGGGTGAGGAAGAGGTCCACCAGATGTCGGGTGACCTCCGGATTGCGCGCCAGGGTGCGCTCCATGTACGCCTGGCTGAACTGGATCCGGGCCTGGCGCAGATACTTGCAGTAGGCGCGCAGGACCGTGACCTCGCGGCCTACGAGCCCGGCCTGCAGCACGAGCCGGTTGAAGCCGTCGTTCTCCATCTCGCCGAGCCAGACGCGGCCGAAGACCTCCTCGAACGGCGCTTTGACTTGGGCGAGATCGACCGGCGTGCCGTCCTCGGTGATCAGCCGGAAGTCGCGGATGGAAACCTCGCCGCTCTCGGACGGCCGCACGTCGTAGGGCATCTCCTCCAGCACCTTGAGCCCCATGTTCTCCAGCATGGGGAGGATGTCCGAGAGGGGGATCGTGCCGCCGCTGCCGTAGATCTTGATGCCGACCTCGCCTGGGCCGGCATCCGGAGAGGCATCCGGAGAGCGGTAGAGGTCGAAGGCGAGGTTGCCGGTCGCGAGGGCGCGCTCCAGCAGCTCGACGTCGAAGACCGCTCCGGCCCCGGAGAAGCGTTCCTGGTAGGCGGCCGGGAAGGCCTTGCCGTAGCGCCGGGCCAGGCGGAGCCCCTCCTCCTCGCCGTGCTTCTCGACCAGCGCCTCCCCCAGACGTTCTCCCCAGGAGCGCGCCGCGTCCTGGAGCTGCCTCTCCACGTCCTCGGGGTCCACGTTCGGGATCCGCCCCGGCGTAGTGGCGACGTGGAAATGGAGGCGCGCCAGGGCCTCGTCGGTCAGGTGCGTGTGGTGTCCGGTCACCTTGCCGCGGTAGGTACGGGCGAGGATGGCCTGGAAGGCGAGGCGCAGGTCGGTGTCGTAGCGGTCCCGCGGCACGAAGACCAGGCAGGAGACGAAGCGCTCGAACGGATCGCGGCGCACGAACAGAGCGATCCTCGGCCGCTGCTGGAGCGGCAGGATGCCCATGGCGATCCGGAACAGCTCGTCCTCGGAAATCTGGAACAGCTCGTCGCGGGGGTAGGTCTCCAGGACGTTGGTTAGCGCCTTGCCATCGTGGCTGTCGGAGGGGAAGCCGGCGCGATCCAGCGAGCTCTCCACCTTCTGGCGCAGGATCGGAATGGTGCGCGGGCTGCGCGAGTAGGCCGACGCGGTGAACAGGCCGACGAAGATGCGCTCGCCCGTGACGTTGCCCTTCGGATCGAAGCACTTCACGGCGATGGCGTCCATGGGCACCGCCCGGTGGACGGTCGAGAGGCGGTTCGCCTTAGTGATGAGCAGCAGCGCCGGCTGGCGCAGGAAGTGGCGGACATCCTCGGGCAGGGTGCCCAGGTTGCGCAGCCCCTCGAAGATGGGGAAGGCCTCGTTGCGCAGGATGCCCAGCCCGGTCTCGGGGAGCACCCGCGCCATCGCTGCCTCGCCCTGGCCCTCGAAGCTGTACTCCCGGTAGCCGATGAAGGTGAAGTGGTTGTCCACCAGCCATTCGAGGAAGGCGATGCCTTCAGCGATCTCCCGGCGGGGGAGGGGCGGCGGCGTCTTCTCCAGCTCCGCCACGAGATCCCAGCAGCGCTTCCGGATCGTGTTCCAATCTTCAACGGCGGCGCGCACGTCCTCCAGCACGGCTTCGACCCGGGTCCGGATCGCTTCATGCCGGGCCGCGGGCTGGGCGCTCACCCGGACGTGCATGAGCGACTCGGCCGGCCCCTCGGCGGGTAAACCCAGAAGGCGGCCGTCCGCATCCCTCTCTACGTGCACGATCGGATGGATGAGAAGCTGGACCTCGGCGTCCAGGCGTCGGAGCTCGGAGCTCACGGAGTCCACCAGGAAGGGCATGTCGTCGTTGACGATCTCGACGACCGAGTGCGACGACTCCCAGCCGTTGGCCTCGATGCGCGGGGTGTAGACCCGGACCTTGGGCCGCCCCGGCACCCGCTCCTGGGCATGCTCCCAGAGGGCGAGGGCCGCGCCGGCCAGGTTTTCCGGAGCGTCGCCGAGGATATCCCCGGGGGGGACGTTGGCGTAGAACTGGCGCACGAACCGCTCAGCGCCCTCTGATGAATCGCCGTCGACACGGGCGCGGACGCGCTCGATGACCTGGTCGACGAGCTCCGCCTTGGACTTTTCGCTGATCAAACCATACTCCTCCAGGGGCCGCCGGCCGCCCCAAACGGAGGGAGTTTATCGGATATGCTGCTGGGCCACCGATGTCCTCCATGCCTCATGTCGCCGTGGTCGGAGCCGGCGCCTTCGGCGGCTGGACCGCGTTGCGCCTGCGCGAGCGGGGATGCCGCGTGACCCTGATCGATGCCTGGGGACCGGGGAACTCCCGCGCCAGCTCGGGCGGCGAGACCCGCATCCTCCGGGGGATCTACGGGCCGGACCGGATCTACGTCCAATGGGTGGTGCGCTCGCTCGCAGCCTGGCGCGAGGCCGAACGGCGCTGGAACGTCCCTCTCTACCATCCGACCGGAGCGCTCTGGCTGTGCGGACCCGGGGATGCCTACGTCCGCTCCTCCCTTCCTCTGGTCGAAGAAGCCGGGCTCACCGTAACCGAGATCGGGCTGGACGAGGCCCGGAGGCAATTTCCGCAGATCGGCTTCGAGGGGATCGACCGCGTTTTCTTCGAGGAGACCGCCGGCTACCTGATGGCCCGGCGGGCATGCCGCGCGGTGGCCGAAACGGCGGGAGGGTTCCGGCAGGGCATGGTCTCGGTCCGGGGAGACCGGATCCTCGTGGACGGCTGCCCTCTGGAGGCCGATATCTACGTCTTCGCCTGCGGACCCTGGCTCGACCAGGTCCGGCCCACGCGCCAGGAGATCTTCTTCTTCGGCACTCCGGCGGGCTGGCCCAACCTCCCGGTCTGGATCGAATCCGGGGAGCGGTTCTTCTACGGCATCCCCGGCAACGACCACCGCGGCTTCAAGGTCGCGGACGACACTCGCGGCGAACCGTTCGATCCGACCTCGGGCGAGCGCATCCCCAGCCCGGAGGGTCTGGAGCGGGTGCGGCACCATCTCGCTCTCCGCTTCCCCGCCCTGGCCGGCGCGCCGCTGCTCGAATCCCGCGTCTGCCAGTACGAGAACAGCCCGGACGGCCACCTCCTTATTGACCGCCACCCCGGGCTTCCCAACGCCTGGATCGTAGGGGGCGGCTCGGGGCACGGCTTCAAGCTCGGCCCGGCCGTGGGAGAGCACGCCGCGGCCCTGGTCCTCGGAGAGGCGGAGCCCCTGCCGCTCTTCCGCCTCGACCGCCCCGTCTCCGTTCTCAAGACCCAGTTCAACTCCGGAGAGCACCCATGAAGCTCGTCCTTGCTGTCCTTGCCGTCCTTGGGGTCCTTTCCGACCAGGATTCCCTCGACCGGATCGTCGCCGACGCCTGGCAATACCGGCTCGACCACGAGCCCGCTTTACGGCTGCAGGAGGGATTGCCGGTCGAGAACCTCCCCGAAATCTCCGAGGAGAGCTCGCGCAAGGATCTCGCCGTCTACCGGGCGCTCCTCGAACGGCTGGCCCGGATCGACCCGGCCTCCCTGAAGCACGAGGACTGGCTCACCTGGGCCGTGCTCGAGTGGGAGCTGAAGCAGGGGGTTGAGGCCGCGGACCACCTCGCCCTCCTCTCCCAGATCACCCCCTACACCCTGCCGCTGCCCGACGTGCACGAGGTCTACACGCGCCACACCTTCTCCTCGCGGGAGGAGCTCGACCGCTACCTCCGGCTCCTGCGGCAGTACCCGCGCTGGGTGGGGCAGCTCCAGGCCCAGGTGGAGTGGCAGCGGACGAAGGGCTTCCTGATCCCCAAGGAGACCGTCGACCAGATGGCCCCCATGTTCCGAGCCTTCGCCCAGCCGTCGGAGCGGAGCCTCTTCGCGGTCGCTCCCGATCGCCTTCCGAAGGGGTCGGAAGCCTTCCGCGCCCAGGTCGCGAAGATCATCCAGGAGGAGGTCAATCCCGCCCTGGAGCGGCTCGCGGCGATGCTGGAGGGGGATTACCGCAAGGCCGCGCCCGAGGACGTCGGCCTGGGGCAATACCCGGGAGGTCCCGAGGCCTACCGCTTCCTGGTGCGCTATTACACCGGGCTGGACGTGACCCCCGAGGAGGTCCACCGCCGCGGCCTGGAGGAGGTGGCGCGGCTCGAAGCCCGCATGGCGGAGATCCGCCATCAGGTCGGATTTGCGGGCACCCAGCAGCAGTTCCACGACCTGCTGCGCACCGATCCGCGCTTTCTGGCGAAGACGCCCGAGGAGGTCGGCGAGCGCCTCATGGCCCCGGTGAGGAAGATCGAGCCGCTGATCGGACGGTACTTCCAGCGCGTCCCGAAGGCGCCGTACGGCGTAAAGAGGCTGGATCCCGAGCTCGAAGGCTCGCGGACGTTCGGAAACTACAAGCAGCCCAACCCGGCGGACCCCTCCGGCTGGTACCTCTTCAACGGCTCCAAGCTGGACCAGCGGCCTCTCGTGAACGCCGCGGCGCTCATCTCCCACGAGCTGCTGCCCGGCCATCACTTCCAGATCGCCCTGCAACAGGAAAACGTTGGATTGTCCAAGCTGCGCAGCAACCTCTATCACACCGCCTTCGTCGAGGGCTGGGCCGAGTACGCCTCCGAGCTGGGGATCGAGATGGGGCTCTACGACGACCCGTACGCCTTGTATGGTCGGCTCGCCATGGACATGTTCCTCTCCAACCGCCTGGTCGTGGACACCGGCATGAACTCCCTGGGCTGGCCGCGGTCCAGGGCGGTCGAGTACATGCGGGACCGGCTCCTCGAAACCGACGTCCAGATCGACTCCGAGACCCTGCGCTACTCCACGTCCATGCCGGGGCAGGCCCTGGCCTACAAGATGGGGAGCGCCAAAATCTGGGAGCTGCGCCGCCGGGCGGAGTGGGAGCTGGGGCCGAAGTTCGACCTTCGCCGCTTCCACGAGGCGGTGCTCGGCAGCGGGTCGCTGCCGTTGAGCGTGTTGGAGCGCCACGTCGAATGGTGGATCGGACAGGAGAAGGCGCGTTGACAGATGGCACGCGGTGTGGTCAGACTCTCTGAGATTCGGATACAATCTACTGATCATGCCGACCGAGATGACTACCGAAGAGTCGAAAAGCGTCCTCTCTGCGCTGGAGAGCACCATCCGCTCGTCCCCCCTCTCCCGGCGGGAGATCGAGCGCAGGCTGGGGATGGGGCAGGGCTACCTGAACAGCCTTTTCAAGGGACGCATCCAGCTCCGGGTGGCGCACGTCTACCAGATCGCCCGCGTGCTGGGGATCGAGCCGCTGAGCCTGTTCTTCGGGGCCACGCCGCCGAAGAACCCGGAGTGGCTCCTCGGGGAATTGGGCTTGCAACCGGGGAAGAAGCCGCCCGCCGCGCTCCTCGCGTTGCTCGGGGTGCTGCCCCGCGAGGAGTTGCAGACGATGCTTCGCGAGATGATCCGGGACGAGATGGGGCGGCAGAGTAAGCTCTAGAGCGCTTCCGGAGCGTGCTGCTCCAGCACGCTGGCGACCATGGCCACGAGATCAAGGGTGGCGAGGTCGCGCTCGAGAGCGTCCCGGAGCATCAGAAGGGCGGCGATGCTCTCGCGGGCGACGTAGCGCGAGCGGAAGACTTCCAACGTCTCCGTGACGAGGTTCCGAACGGCTTCGGTCTTTCCCTGCCGCATCCAGACCGCCGCGAGCTCCAGGCCCAGCACCGCAGAGTGGTAGATCTGACCTCGCTCCTCGAACTCCCCTCTCACCTGCCGGAAGGCCCTCTCCGCCTTGTCCCACTCGCCCAGACCGACGGCGATCCTCCCCTCGATCCACCGCAGCTTCACCAAGTCGACCGCGCCGGCATGCCGGGCATAAAGCGGACGCATTTCAAAGAGCTGCAGGCTGGCCGCCCGGAACTCCCCCCGCTCCACGCGGAAAAGCAGGATGTTGTGAAGGACGAGGAAGCGCAGCTTCGGGTCCTGGTTCTCGTCGATCTGGCGCAGAGCCTGCGCGAGGATCTGGATGCCCTGCTCGGGGTCGCCGCTCCTGCCGGTATAGATCCCTCGCTTCACCAAGACCCGTGCCGCGCTCTCAGGATCACCGAGCTTCCGGTGGATCGTAAAGGCCAAATCGAGCGCCTGGAAAGCCGCCGGGAACTGCCGCTGGTGAGACAGGATGCCGGCGGTCAGCTCGGCGAGCCTGGCACGGAGCTGCTCGGAGCCGCTCCCCTGCTTGCGCAGCTCCAAGGCGCGGCCGATTGCCCCCTCTGCCTGGACCAGGTCGTCCGATACACGGCAGGCGTTCGCATACTCTCCCCACGCCCTGGCCCTCAGGTCCAAGGTCTCCGGCGCGCCGTACTTCTCCGGGTCGAGTCGATCCGCCGCCTCGGTCGCCAGCCCCGCGAGCCGCAGCATCTGCTTGGGATCTTCGTGTCGCAGGCTCCAGCTTCGCTCCAGGAGCACCTCGCAGAGGCCCCAGGTCCAGAAGCCCTCGGCCTCGGGCAGAACACCCACTCGCGCCGCGCCGACGAGCTCGGACACCTTGCGGCCTGATTCAGCCCGCTCCCGCTCCCGCTCCCCCTTCCATCCCAGGACTCGGGCGAAGGCCCGGCCGATCGGGCCGTCATAGTCGGGATCCGTGTCGGGAGGCACCTCGCCCCGCCCCGGCCGGAACATCGCATCGACCAGAGGTGCCATCTCTTCTTTGCAGAGGCGGCAGCCGTGCAGCAGATGGAAGAACACGAGCCGGTGCTCGGCAGGGTCGAGCCGGCCCAACAAGAAGCCCGTCAGCAGCTCGCTGGGGGGATGTTCGGTCATTCGGCCTCCAGGATTGCGGGAAAGCGGAAAACCCACCGCATTCTCTCACATTTGGACGCGGCTGAGCGCTACTGCGGGCGAGGATGGCATCGAAAGCCACCTCGCCCGCAGATCCTAGGGCCGGCACTTTCCGTCAGGATCGATCTCAGGTCCGCAATCCCCCTGTGGGATCGGGTTCGTCTGCGCGCAGAGTTGAGGCCGAGGCTTGCCATCCGGGTCGATCTCGAGCCCACATTCCCCAGCCGCCTCGTGCACTGGCTGCAGGAAGGTCACGCCGCTCCAGAGCCTGCCCAGCCAATCCCACGCTTCGCGCCAGGCCGGGCCCTCCGCCGCTGCCGGATGCGCTCCGGCGAGAGCCATCGCCACCACGAATACCACTGCCACAATCCCCCGGTGCAGATTGCTACGGAACATTGTCGTCCTCCTTGCCGCGGGCCGGGCGGGTGCCGGAATGGTCCCGACGCCCACGGACACAACGTCTGTCGTTGCCAAGCGCGCCTATTGTAGGTACTTTTTCCTCTTGGCGGAAACAGAACTTTCGCACTGACGGACCTTGATCGCCTACGGAAGGTTCTCACCAGTCCCCGGTTCGTGGATCGGATGTCCTCAGGTTCCGGATCTCGGCTCCTGAATGTTGACAACCATCCTGATCTTCAGAAGAATGTGCTTCGCGGTGCGTGAGCGCCGAAATCGGAAAGGAGGCAACTATTGGGGACCACGGAGGGGGACTCCGTCGAAAGCCTGGGAGATCGGATCGCGCGGCTGAGGCGGGTGAAGGGCTGGAACCAGGAGGAGCTCGCGGACAGGGTCGGGGCGAAGCTGACCCAGATCAGCAAGTATGAGCGCGGGATCTACCTCCCGCGGCCGGACATCCTGCCCAAGCTGGGAGAGGCGCTGGGGGTGAGCCTGGATTACCTGATGACCGGCCGGAGCGACGGAGAGCCCCGGCGCGATTTCCGCCTCCGGGAGCGGGTCGAGGCGCTGGAGACCCTGCCCGAGACCCAGCGCAGCAACCTCGTCGCCTTCCTGGACGCCCTGCTCGCCGCACACCAGTTGCTGCGCCGCTACCAGGAAGTGCTGCAACAGCACGGGCGCGCACAGCCCCTGCACCCCGAAAGGAACACCCCAGGAAAGACTCCAGCAAGGCGACGCGCGCGGAAAGGGGGAGTGAGGGTCTAGTACTTCGACCCGCACTCGGGACAGAACTTGGGGCTGCCCTCGGCCTCGTGGCCGCAGTCGCCGCAGCGGCGCTTGGCGGAGGTCGGGGTGCCGCACTCGGGGCAGAACTTGGCGGTGCCCACCTTGGCGCCGCAAGAGGTGCAGGAGACTCCGCGGACCGTGCCCAGGTCGCGGTCCTTCATCCAGTTCACCTCGCGGGCCTTCTCGACAGCCTGCTCCCGGGCCGCTTCGGCCTGGGCGGCGGCGATCTCCTCGTCCATGTCGGGCGCGCACCTCTCGCACAGCTGCGCCTTGTTGTTGAAGCAGATGGGCCCGCAGACGTACTGGCCGCAGCGGGTGCACTGCTTGAACATCGGCCGGATCTCGGCCGTGGCTTCCCGCAGAGCGGCGTCGTGGGCCGGCCCACCCACCGCCCGCTGGATCTCATAAGCGGTGTCGGCCGCCTTGCCGAACAACCCTCCGAACAGGTTGCCGGCCACCTGCGCCGCCGACGCGGCCATGCCCATCTTCGAGGACCGGAAGGTGGACATGTAACCGTTGCCGCACTTCTCGCAGTAGAACTTGAACTGATACCCGCGGTCTGTCGATAGATCTTCGTAGTTCCCGGTGAACTCGACGGTAGGCATGATGCTTCCTCTTGGTACGCGTGTATGGAGAAGCGTATGGTAGCACCGAATCTATGGACCGAAAACGACGGCTCCTGCTGCTTCTGCTGACGGCCGCGCTCCTCGTGCGCCTCGCCCACTGGTGGGCGGTGCGCGACGAGCCTTTCTTCGCCTGGCTCGCCATGGACAGCCAGGAGTACGACCGCTGGGCCCAGGAGATCGCGGCCGGGGACTGGCTCGGCTCGCAGGTCTTCTTCCAGGCTCCGCTCTACCCCTACCTTCTGGCGGTTTTCTACAACGTATTCGGGCACAGCCTCGATTCCATCTACCTGGCCCAGATCGCCTTCGCGGTCGCCGGAGTCTGGGCGCTCTACCGCGCCGGCCGGGAGATGGGCGGGGACCGTGTCGGGCTGGCGGCCGCGGGGTTGGCGGCGTTCTACGGTCCGTTCCTGTTTCACGACGTCCATCTCCTCAAGGAGTCGCTGGCCGTTTCGGTGACCTGTTTCCTGCTGTGGGCCCTGGCCACACGCAGACATTGGCTCGTCGCGGGGCTCCTCCTGGGAGTGCTCGCCCTGCTGCGGGAGAACGCGCTCCTCCTCCTCCCGTTCCTCCTCCCGCTGGCCGCGGGCAAGGGCTTCGTCCGGAAGAGCGCCGCCCTGGTGGCAGGGCTCGCGCTCGCCCTGTTGCCGGTCGCAATCCGCAACGGGATCGTCGGCGGCGACTTCCTGCCCACCACCTTCCAGGGGGGCGTCAACTTCTACATCGGCAACAACCCCGAGGCGGACGGGACCTACCGTCCGATCGTCCCGGGCAAGCAGATCCCGGCTCTGGAACGGCAGGAGCCGGTGCGGGTCGCGGAGCGCGAGCTCGGCCGGGAGCTCTCCCCCGGTGAGGTCTCGTCCTTCTGGATGAGCAAGGCCCTGAGCTGGGCCGCATCCCACCCCGGCGACTTCCTCCGCCTCCAGCTCCGCAAGCTCGGCATGTTCTGGAGCTGGTACGAGCAGCCGGACGCGGTGGACTACTACTGGGTCCGCGGACGCTCTCCCTTCCTCCGCTGGCTGGCGCCTGTCGAGTTCGGCGCCGTGACCCTCCTCGCGCTGGCCGGGCTCTGGATGATCCGGCGGAATCCCGGCCCGTTCGCTCCCGCCCTGCTCTTCGCCCTCGGCTGGATGCTCACCACGATCGTCTTCTTCCTCTTCTCCCGCTACCGGCTGCCGGCGGTTCCGGCACTGATGCTCCTCGCCGCCGTTCCCCTGGCGCGGCTTCAGGGCAAGGGTCCGATCCTCGCGGTGCTCGCGGCCCTGATCCTCCCGCACCTCGCCGGGTTCGAGCCACGGCTGGACCTGGTCCATTACAACCTGGGCCGGATCGAGGACGAGCGCGGCAATCCGGACGCGGCCCGCGAGCACTACAAGGCGGCGTTCATTCTGAACCCTCGGGACTTCCTGGCCTGTCTGAACCTGGGCAACCACGCCGCCCGGAACGGGGATTGGCTGACCGCGCATCGCTTCTACACCCGGGCGGAGGCCCTGGAGCCCACGTCCGACGACGTCCAGAGCAATCTGGGAGGGGTTCACCTTGCCCTTGGACAGCTCGCGGAGGCCGAGGCGCGCTTCGACCGGGCTCTCGCCCTGAACCCGGAGAACCCCTCGGCCCTCCACAACAAGGCGCTCCTCCGGCGTCTGCGCGACCGTCTAGGGAGATAGCCGCGCGACCGGCAGGAACTCGAAGATCAGGTTGCTCTGGTTCTCGTACTTCAGCTCGAACAGATCCGGCCGCGCCTGGATCCATTCCACTTCCCTGGGGAACTTGACCCGCGGGAAGCGGTACAGGAAGACCCAGCGGACTCGCTGCTTGACGAGGTTCTCGAGCCAGGCCTGGGGATCGGGATCGACCCGCGGATTGCAGCCGGGATAGTCGGTGGCGCGGCGGGAGTCCTGCCGAT
>DASUNJ010000247.1:0-2566 GCA_036277235.1 Thermoanaerobaculia bacterium
GCCGCGGTAGTCCACGCAGCAGGGAACTTTTCCATTTTCAAATTGGAAGGGCGCGTACCAGGCGAGGAAAGCGCGGGCATCTTCGCCGTGCCCCAGCCGCAGCATGGACGTGGCGGTGAGGGCGCCGTCGCGGATCCAGGAGCGCTCGTAGGAACGGGAGCCGGGCTGGATGGCCGGTCCGTCCTGATTGATCAGGATCCAGGCGAGCGTGCTCTTGTAGGTGCGGACGAGATCCTCCGCCGCGGGCAGCCGGATCTCGACCCGGTCCAGCTCGGATTTCCAGGCGTTGACGGCGTCGTTCAGGCTCCCCCGCGTCATGGCTTCGTGAAGGGGGATCGCCACCTCGATCTCCTGCGACTGTCCGCCGGCGATGGCGAGGTCCCAGGCCAGCGCCGCCGAGGCGTAGCCGAAGGGATCGGAGACCCGCGTCCGCTTGGGAAGCTTTTTCAGGTGCTCCACGATCGAGCCCTGGTCGAACGTGGCGGCCCCGAACGCCGTGGGCGGCTTGCTCGTCTCCACCTTCTTGCCGTCGACCGTCAGCGAGCCGTCGAAGGCGATCTCCCGGATCGGGGCGACCCCGCCGGGCGGGTTGCCGAGGAACTGCCAGGACGGGTTGACCTGGAACGGCCGGATCGCGAGGAGGAGCCGCGCCCGCGCGTTCTCGGTCCCGTGGTTGAACACCCGGTAGCGCGCCCGCAGGACCGAGGCGCCGGGCTCGCCCGTGGCAAAGGCGGTGACTTCCAGGGCCAGCTTGCCGCTCTCCCATCTGACCGAGGGGATCGGCAGGTAGCCTTCCGCGAGCAAGGGCCTGGACCGCACGTCGTTCCAGGTTGCCAAGCGGCCGTCGTGCTCCAGGAAGGGCTCGACGGAGAATCCGCCCTTGCCGCTCTCCAGCATGCCGTCCATGTTGAAGAGGCCCTCGGGCGTGTCGCGGGGGACGCCGACCACAGTCCAGTACGATTGCTCGCCCGTGAGCCAGCGGGGATAGATCCCCCGCGGAGAGGCCTTGGCGATCTCGGCGAAGAAGGCGTCGGGCGTGGGTGCCCACTCCAGCGGCTTGACGTCGATCGCGGGCTTTCCGGTTCCCTCCAGGAACCGCAGCCGGAGATGGCGCGACTCCGTTTCAGGAAGGAAAAACCAATCCTTTCCGCCATCGCTCCCTTCGACCGTGCGGACGGTCCTCCACTCCGCGCCATCGTCCGAGATCTGCATCTCATACCGCGATGGGTGCGGTCCCTTGCCCCAATCGATCACCAATCCGCCGTACTCGCGGTTCTCCAGGAAATCGAGAGAAAGCCCATCTGAAGAAACGACCGGAGTGCGATCGTAGGGTCGTGCGGGAGGTAGCTCTTTTACGGTCAGCTCGTCGAGAAGGACATAACCCTTGCCGCCGGTCCCGGCCGTGATTGCAATCTCCAGGGCCGCGATATTGCGGATCTCTCCGCCGCCGAGCGGACCCCATGCGAACTGGATGTGCCGCTTCTTAAGACGCACCTGCGTCCATTCCCGGGGAAACTGGAAATTGCGGCGGTTCACCCACCAGACGTTGTCGCCCGTGGGATCGACCAGCTTGAATTCGAGGTTGTTGACCGGCGCCTCGCCGCGGAGGCGGAACGAGATCTCGTAGTTGTACGGCAGCGCGAACGGCAGCTCCTTGCGCGCGACCGCATAGCCCGCGCCGCCATGGAAATCGAAGTCGAGACGCAGGGCCTTCCCGCTCACGCCCTCCGTCTGCGACAGGTTCAGGGAAACGCCGTCCGAGGGGACTGACTTCCAGCCGGAGACGTCTTCGAAGTCGTCGAGCCTCGCACCGGTCAGCAGAAGGAGGAGCGGGAGGAAAAGCAACCTCCTCACTCCTTGACGCCCCCCATCGTGATCCCCTCGATGTACTGCCGCTGCAGCGCGAGGAACAGCAGAAGGCCTGGCAGCACCGTGACCACGGCTCCCGCCATCATCAGCTCCGTGTCCTGCACGTGCTCGCCCGACAGGTTGGCGAGCGCCACCGGCAGCGTGTACTTGCTCTCGTCCGTGAGCACGATCAGGGGCCACATGAAATCGTTCCAAGAGGTGAGGAAGGTAAAGACGCCGAGCGTGACCAGGATCGGCCGCAGCAGCGGCATCACCACCGTCCAGTAGATCTTCCATTCCGAGGCGCCGTCGAGGCGCGCCGCGTCGAGCAGCTCGTCCGGGATGCCCTGGGCGAACTGGCGCACGAGGAAGATGCCGAACACCGTGGCGATGCCCGCCACCAGGATGCCGCCAAAGGAATTGACCAGTCCGAGCGCCCGGATCTCCAGAAAGAGAGGCAGCACCGTGACCTGCGGCGGCACGATCAGCGTCGCCAGCAGCAGCGCGAAGAGACGGCCCCGGCCCGGGAAGCGCAGCTTGGCGAACGCGTATCCCGCCATCGAGTTGCAGAGCAGCGAGACGCCGGTGACCATCGAGGCCAGCAGGAACGTGTTCGCGAGGGTCCGCCCGAGGTTGAGGCGCTCGAAGAGGATCGCGTAGTGCTCCAGCGTCGGCCGCGACGGCAGCAGGCGCGCCGGCAGGTTCATGGCCTCGCCCG
>DASUNJ010000248.1:0-2064 GCA_036277235.1 Thermoanaerobaculia bacterium
ATCGAGGCACATCCTGGGCGCGCACATCGTGGGAGAGCAGGCCGTCGAGGTGGTTCAGATCGTGGCGACGGCGATGCGGGCCGGGATGCCTGTCGAACAGCTGGCGGACGTAGAGTTCGCCTACCCCACCTTCACGGCCATAGTGGGGATCGCGGCCCGCCGCATCCTCCGCGAACTGGGCCTGGTGGCCGTCTCGCTGCGGTGGGGCATACCCGAACGTACGCTCGGGACGGAGTGGGAACACAGCGACTGAAAGCGGAGGCGAAGCCGGAGCGTGCTGACTTGCTACCATTCCACGAGTTTCCAGATCTCGGGTTGCAACTCATCTCTCTCGCCTACTTCGGCGAAAAGTTCGACGGCCCGCTTGAGGTGTGCCATCGACTCTTGTTCGCGGCCTGCCGCGTGAAGCAGGTCGGCCAGGTTGTTGTGTAGCGCGGCCTCCCTGTGCCTGTCCCCCGAGGCCACGCACAACGCCAGGGCGGTCTCGGCGAGTCTCAGGGCTTCGTCCGACTCCCCGCCGTGTTCGCGGGCGAGTGCCAGGTTGTTGAGGGCGGCCACTTTGACGTCCGAGTCCCCGAGTGTCTCCGCGAGATCCAGGCTCTCCTCGAGGTGGCTGAGCGCGGCGTCCTGGTCGCCGGATCTGCCGGCCAGGATGCCTAGCATGTTGTGGGCCTGGGCCAGTGACCGCGTATCCCCCGTGCCTTCGGCCAGCTCCAGCGCCCTGCGGGCGAAGCCGGCGGCCTCGTCGCGCTCGTCCTGGCCGTGGGAGAGCAGGCTCCAATCGGCGTAGAGGCGGGCGAGCCCGCCAGCGGTTTCGCCACCTGGTTCTCCGAGCGCTTCGAGGGCAGATTCGTAATGGCTCCTGGCGAGATCCCGATCCCCCCTCCGGGCGTGAACGTTCCCGATCTTGTGTTCGAGTGCGGAGAGGTCACCCTGGCCGGCCGAGGACGCCGCGGCTTCGTAGCTTGCGAGCGCCGCGCCGTACTCACCGGCGCGGGTCCTTAGATCTCCTATCGCCTCGTGCAGCGCGCTTGCGTCGGGATATCCGAGGGCGAGCGCCTCTTCGTAGTGGGCGAGGGCATCGCTGTTGGCGTGCAGGCTCCGCGCGTAGTCCCCAGCGAGCCGATAGTATCTGGCGGCCTCTTCGTCCTGGCCTGCCAGCCTGTGGTGGCGGGCGATCTGGCCGGCGAGGGTGTTCGCTTCGCGCCCTCGTGCCTGACCCGCAAGCGCGACCGCGGCGCGGCGGTGCAGGAGACGCTTGCGGGCCAGGCTGGTCTCCTCGTAGACCAGGGTTCGCAGCTTGTCGTGGTCGAAGTCGTAGGCCGGCGCACCCCCGACCGGGCTACCGACCTCCCGGATCAAGCCTCGCGAAGTCAACTCTTCGAGGGCTATCAACGTCTCTTCTTCGCCCCTGCCGCTGGCCGCCCTGACGGTGTCGAAGTCGAACGACCGCCCGACCACGGCGGCGGCGGCGAGCACCTGCCCCGCCGCCTCACCGACCGTAAGAAGACGGGCCCTTAGGAGATCCTGCACCCCCCCTGGTAGCGTCCAGGCCTCGTCCCCCGGGTCCAACTCGCCCTTCTCCACGGCCGTAAGATACTCCGTCAGAAAGAGCGGCAGGCCCTCGGTCTCGTCGCTGAGCCGTGTGCCAAGCATCCCCGCGCCGGGCAAGGCGTACCCGACGGCGTATCCGACCAGCTCTTGGACGGAGGCCGGGCTCAACCGTTTCAGGGTAAGGGTCATCGCCCTCCCCGACCTCCTGGCCTCCGCAAGCAGTTCTCGCAGACGGTGTACTTGGTGGACGTCCTCGGCGCGCCAGGTGAGGAGCACGTAGATCGGCTTGTCGTCGAGCCGACGCACGAGGTAAGTCAACAGATCCAGGGAGGCGTCGTCGGCCCAGTGCAGGTCATCGAAAAAGAGGACACCGGGAGGAGGACCGTCGAGGACCTCGAGCAAGACCCTCACGACCTCCCTGAAGAAGCGACTCCGGGCGCCCGGGGTGTCGAGCGGCGGTGCCGGCGGCGAACCGGGGGAGAGGTTCGAAAGATCAGGCAACAGCCGGGC
>DASUNJ010000249.1:0-3962 GCA_036277235.1 Thermoanaerobaculia bacterium
GGCGACCAGGAACCCACCCGTCCCGCAAGCCGGGTCGCAGACGGTGAACTCGGCCGCCGCTCGCGGGTCCGGCTTGACGCAGCGGACGATCGACTGGATCAGCAGGCGGGGCGTGAAGTACTGCCCGGCGCCCTTCTTGCCCTCGCTCGCGGCTTTCTCGAGCAGCCCTTCGAACGCGGCGGCCTTGACGTCCACCTCCAGCCGGATCCATGCGGTCTCGTCGATCAGGCCGATCAGCCGCTTCAGGTTGTCGGCGCTGTTGAAGCGGGGAATCGCCTCGCGGAAGATGTCGCCCAGCAGGCCCTTCTGCTCGCCGAGCACGAGCAGTACCTCCACGTAGTGATCGATCAGGGAGGGGCCGGACTTCGCGGCCAGGGCAGGCCACGAGCAATCGATCAGGTGGTCGACGGCCGCGCCGCGGGTGCGGCTCAGGTCCAGGCCGCGCTCGTCGGCCATCTTGAGGAAGAGCAGATAGGTGATCTGCTCGATGTAGTCGCCGTAGTCGATCCCATCGTGGCGGAGGGTGTGGCAGAAGCCCCACAGTTTCTGGACGACATCGCTCATACGGCAGGTGCCTCGCTGCGATCTAGGTTGGGTCAAGAACTCCTGTTCGGCGGATCGGTATGGTATCGGATTGTGCCGCTAAATTGCAGCGGCTCAACGTCTTTCACTCGTTGCTAAGCGGCGGGCCAGCACTCTTCTACAACACCCTCTTTCCCTTCCGCGGTAACGGAAAGCGGGATTCCGTGGGACCGATCAGAAAGGAAAAAGAGTCCTGACGAACTGATTTCTGAAGAAGAGCACCGCGAGAAATTTTTGATCTCGTCGCGGAGGAGCGCCGCGGCCGCAAAGCGCATGGGCGCGACATCTTGCGCCGAAAGGGAAAGGATGGGGCCGAACGGCCCCGGCGTTTCCGGAAGCCGCAACTTGCCGGTGGATCACGCCGGGCCGAGAATCTCGACGATCTCGCCGTTGGAGCGCACCTTGACACGGTACGCGGCGCCCTGCTCGAAGCTCTTCCACTCCACCTCGTCGCGCGCCCGGTAGACGCGGCCGGCCCCGTCCCGGTCCTCGAAAAGGACCTCGTAGAGCTCGGAGCGCTCGCCCTCGCGCTCCTTCGATCTCATCCCGGTGTCGGGCCAGCGGGGCGCCAGGTCCTGGCCTCCGGCCTGCGCCTCGCGGGAGGGCATCCACTTCTCCACCTCGTAGCGATGGCGGATGCGGTAGACCGGGTCCTGCCGGTAGACCGGCTCCTCGTAGGTCTCCTCGCGCTCGCGATTCTCGTAGACCGGACGGTCCTCGTAGACATCCTCGAAGTAGCCGTTGCCGAGGTCGCGCTCCCCCACCCTCACCCGCTCGGTGCCGGTCTGCACCCGCTCGCTTACGGTTCGTGTGCGGGTCTCGGATCCGATCCGGACGCGGTTGTGGTGGTGAATCTGGCGGCTGCTGGAGAGGGAGCGGGCGCCGGCCGGGAGCTCGCCTTCCCAGCCCTCCTCCGTAACCGTGCGCAGCTCCTCGATGGCGAGGGTCCGCTCCCAGGTGTGGCCGGTGACGGTGAGCGTCGTCTCCTTCGGCCGGCCGATGAACCAGAACACGAAAAAGAGCGCGACCAGGCCCAGGCAGCCGATCTGGCAGCCCCGCTTGAGCTTCGAATTGGCGGGAGAGGGAGGGGGAGGAGGAGGAGGAGGAGCAACCGGGAGCGGAACCGCGTCCTTGCGGTGCTCGACCACCGGCCGGGCCTGGGCGGCGGCATCGCGGGCCGCGCCGCAGCTCGTGCAGAAGGTGTTGACCGAGGGGTTGTCCGCCTCGCAGAAGGAACAGGTCCAGTCGGGCCCGGCCTGGGCGCGCTTGAGCGCATCCGCCGCGGTGACCTCCGGGGAGTCCGGAGGGAGATAGAACTCCACACCCTCGCCGCGCGGCGCGCCGCATCCTCCGCAAAACTTCTCAGGACCGCGGTTCTTCTTGCGGCCGCAGTGCGGGCAGTCCCAGGCTCCTTCGCGAATGGCCATGATCAGGTGTCATCCTATTATGCTTTGGGCATGGAGCACGCCACTCATACCGTCTTCAATCAGCCTCCGCCTCTGGAGGATTACAACGTCTTCTCCGCGGACCGTCCGCTGGCCGAAGCCCTGAGCCGCGAAGGCGCGGGGTGGGCCGAAGAAAGGGCGCGGAGCTTCGGAGCCATCGTCGGCCGGCGCGAGACGATCGCCTGGGGCTTTCAGGCCAACGAGAACCGGCCCGTGCTGCGCACCCACGACCGGGCCGGCAACCGCATCGACGAGGTGGAGTTCCATCCCTCGTGGCATTCGCTCCTGAGCCTGGCCGTCGGGAACGGCCTCCATGGCCTGCCGTGGATCGAGCCGCGGCCGGGAGCTCACGTGGCCCGGGCGGCGCTCTTCTCCTCCCTCGCCCAGGTCGAGGCGGGGGTGGGATGCCCGCTCTCCATGACCTACTCGGCGGTGCCGGCCCTGCGCCAGGAGCCCGCGGCCGCGGCCGAGTGGGAGCCGCGAATCAAGAGCGGCGCCCTCTTCGGCATGGCCATGACCGAGAAGCAGGGGGGCTCGGACGTGCGCGCCAATACGACGCGAGCGGTTCCATTGAATGAGAACGAGTATGAGATCACGGGCCACAAGTGGTTCTGCTCGGCCCCGATGTGCGACGCCTTCCTGGTGCTCGCGCAGGCTCCCGGCGGCCTGACCTGCTTCCTGCTCCCACGCATGACGCCGGACGGCGGGCGCAACCGCTTCCATCTTCAGCGTCTCAAGGACAAGCTCGGCAACCGCTCCAACGCTTCGAGCGAGATCGAGCTGCGGGCTGCCTGGGCGCGGCGGATCGGCGAGGAGGGCCGGGGCGTGCCCACCATCCTGGAGATGGTCATGCACACCCGGCTCGACTGCGTGATCGGCTCGGCCGCATCCATGCGCCAGGGCACGGCCCAGGCGATCCACTACGCCGGGCACCGCAGCACCTTCGGCCGGCGGCTGATCGATCACGCCCTGATGCGGAACGTCCTGGCCGATCTGGCCATCGAATCCGAGGCCGCCACGGTCGCGATGATGCGTCTGGCCCGCGCCTACGACGAGAAGGACGGCCCCTTCCGCCGTCTGGCCACGGCGGTGCTCAAGTACTGGACCTGCAAGCGGGCGCCGGTGCACGCGGCCGAGGCCCTGGAGTGCCTGGGCGGCAACGGTTACGTCGAGGAGTGGCCGCTGGCCCGCCTGTACCGCGAGGCGCCCTTGAACTCGATCTGGGAAGGCTCCGGCAACATCCAGTGCCTGGATGTCCTCAGGGCGATCGCGAAGACGCCCGAGTCGCTGGAGGCGGTGCTGGAAGAGATCGCCCTGGCCCGCGACGAGCGCCTGGACGCCTGGGTCGCCAACCTGCGGGAGGATCTCTCGGAGAGCCGCGCGCGGCGGTTCGTGGAGCGGCTGGCGCTGGCTCTCCAAGCCTCGCTCCTGGTCCGCCACGCCCCCGCCGCCGTGGCGGACGCCTTCTGTGCCACCCGTCTCGCGGGCGAAGGGGGGCGGGCGTTCGGAACGCTGCCCGCCGGGACGGATTTTCAGGGAATCCTGGAGCGCCACGCGGTATAGAGGTCAGGACCTGCGCTGGAGCCTCTCTGCGAACGACTTCTCCAGCCGCTCGAAGTACTCCTCATTGCCCCAGAGCGCGGCGGCGAGCGGGTCGACGAAGCCGTCCAGCATCTCCTCCTCCTCGCGCAAGGCCTCGCCTTCGTCGGCCCGCTCGCCTGCCCGCAGCCGGCCAAATACGCCGCCGAGCCGGCCGGCGGCCTTGATAAGAAGGTCGAAGCTCCTCTGGAAGGCCCGGCCCATGGCGCGGTGGATCGGCTTCACGTCCTCCTCGCGCATGGTCTCCACGACCGTGTCGCGGACCGCCCGCACCCGCTCCGGCGTGCGGCCGGCGGGGCGGAGCCCCTGGGGCAGTCGCGAGGCGTAGAGAAACAG
>DASUNJ010000250.1:0-15795 GCA_036277235.1 Thermoanaerobaculia bacterium
GCGCCTCGGTCCGGGGGCTCGACCCCTCGTGCGCTGCGGCCGTCTATGGTCCGACGGAGTTCGCGAAGCCGTAGAGAGGCTCCTATAAGATGGCGCCCATGGGATTGAAGACCGGCCCTGCCCTGCTCTTGCTCTGCGCCTGCGGTCTCGCCGGGGGGCTCTCCGGCTGCCAGCCGAAGCGCGACCCGAACGTCCTCATCCTGGTGGTAGACGCCCTGCGCCCCGATCACATGGGGTGCTACGGCTATCCGCTCCCCACCTCGCCGGCGATGGACGCGCTCGCCCGGCGCGGTGTGCTCTTCACCGACGCGAGCAGCCTGGCGAGCTACACGCGGGCCGCGGTGCCCTCGATCTTCGCCTCGGTCCATCCCGGCGCGCACGGCGTCCTCACCCAGGGCAAGGCAGTCGAGATGCTGAGCGACGAATACAAGACGCTCGCCGAGACCCTGAAGGAGCGCGGCTATGTCACGGTGGCCTTCGCGCCGAACCCCTCCCTCAATCGCGCGTTCAACTTCGACCAGGGTTTCGACCTCTACGACGATAATTTCCAGATCGGTGTCCGCGGGGCCCAGGATTTCGAGACGGCGCGCAAGATCAACGAGCGCACCCTGGGCTGGCTCCGGGCCAACCCCGGGAAACCTTACTTTGCCTATCTCCACTACCGGGACGTACACGCTCCCTACGTGCCTCCGCCGCCGTACGACAAGATGTTCGACAAGCCGGGCGAGGGGCGGCCCCTGAGCGAGTTCGAATACAAATCGCAATCTCCCGACCTGAGGAGACCGCGCCGCTTCCGGGACCTCGACTCCTACATCGAGCAGTACGATGGCGAGATCCGCTACACCGACGACCAACTCGCCCGGTTCCTCGAAACTCTTTCGAAAGAGGGCTTCCTCGACAACACCGTGATCTTCCTCACCGCCGATCACGGCGAGTCGTTCCTGGAGCACCGCTCCTGGACGCACGGCACCGGCCTCTACGAAGAGCTGACGCGAGTCCCCCTGCTGCTGGTGCTGCCGGCGGAGAAGCACAAGGGCCGGCGCGTCACGGTGCCGGTGCAGACGACCGACATCTATCCCTCGGTCCTCGAGCTGCTGGATGTGGAGGAGATCCCGCCCCTGCTCCAGGGCAGGAGCCTGTTCGACGCCATCGAGGGGCGCGCGGACCCGAAGCGCCCGATCTTCAGCGAGGCGCTGGTGAGCCGCGGACACCGGCCCTGGAACTTCGGCGAACTGGTCGCCGTCCGCTTCGATGGGTGGAAGCTCATCTACAACCGGCAGAACCGGAGCGGCGAGCTGTACAACCTGACGCAGGATCCGGGCGAGACGCGGGACCTCGTGGACCAGCAGCCCGAGCGGGCGCGGGACCTCCTCCGGATGATCGCCGCGCAGGATCGGGAGAACGCAAAGCGGAGCCATCGCGTCAAGGGGAACGAGGATCTCCCCGAGGACGTGGTCGAAGGCCTCAAGGCACTCGGCTACGTGCGGTAGCGAATCGTCAGGAGGTTCGCAGTCCTGTGCAGTGAAGCGACCCGAGTACATCAGGCGCTCGCACAGGAGCAGCTAGGAGTCATGAACCGAAGGTTGGGTCCCCGGCAGCCCGACCCGCCGCGCCCGCCTGTTTTCTGACTGGAACGGCTACAGCCTTTGACCTTCTATCGGTCTCGTGAGCAAGAGCCCAATCGGCAGTCGCCTTGGTGGTGATGACGACCGAGGCCATCCGCGCCCGCAAAGCAGCCAGAAGCACTTTGCGGCGCTTCTGGCCACCACATATCAAGACCACGGCCCCCCGTTCGGCTGCACTCTGGAAGCCTTCGAAGTCCAATCCGACAATCGAATAGGCTCCCTTGAGCTCCTCGCCGTTGTCGTTCAAGAAAATACCCGAAATAAGGCTCGGCGTCTCGCTGACAGGAGGGAAATTCTTATTGTCTAATCCAGTGTTCTTAAAAAGTGCCGTGTCTTCGTCCCAAGGGGACGCCGAAGTAATAATCAGGTCCGCCCCTCTAAGCGCGTCGATCAGCTTTTTCACCGCTTCAGGTCGTCTCGCGTCCGTACGTGCAAAACCTGCGCAGGGAAATCCCTCAACCTCTCCACCATAGAAATCGCAGAAACCCTGCGCAATCATGGTGGCTTCCTGATCCGTGATTTCAGCCGTTATCGTGCCGATCAGAGGTGACCAGATGAGCCGTGACGAGAACGTCGGCAGCTTCTGAATGAGATGTTGATTCTCCATCTCCTTCAGTTGCTGCAATACCTGCTTAGCTCCCCAGCCCCAGGAAATACCGATGCGGATGTCGCGCTGCGACTCCGTGAACAACTGCAGCCGATGGTGAATGTAGCCAGCGGCCACACGCGCGAGCGCTATTCCGAGCGCATCCGAGTCGGCGTCCATTGCCAACGGGATGAGAACGGCCTCGCGAAGTCCGAACTCGCGCCGGAATTCCTGCGCAGTATCCATCGTCTCGCGTTCTGCCCTCAGCTCCTTGTTAAGTCCCTCGACCCATCGTTCCGCCGACTGCTCGTCGTTGACGCACTCCGAAAAGACTCCGTTGATCTGACTCGTATGCTCAAGGAGTCGAATATCGTCATTGTGAGGGTGAGAGGTCATCGGATCGTGGAAGAAGATAATTGTGTGACACTCATGATCCAACACTGCATCGGCAATCAGGACGTCTCCGCCATCCGGACCAGATGGAAGAGGCATGACCTTGCGAGCGAACTGCTCATCCACCGGGACATTGAGTCGATTCCTCAGTACATCCAGTAGCTCTTCGAACCCTGCGACTTGGGGAGCCTTGAATCCCAACTTCTCGATGAGTTCTACGAAGATGCCGGCGAGGCGCATGTGCTTGTTGCCCACTTCCCTCTTCAGATCGGCAGCTGCTTGAGAGGAAAATAAGACTTTGAACAACCAGCCCGTGGTTCCTGTCGTCAAGATCCGATGGTGTTGCGCCAGCAGGTCAACGTGCTTGGTCGCAAACTGGACCATTTGAAGTTTCTTCTGGTCATGCGATATCAGCGCGAGAGAGCGCTCATGAAGCGGAAGCTGCTTAAAGTCATTTCGTTCGTCTACGTTCTTGTTTCCTCGCTTCCAGTTCAACGGCTCCCAACTCAGGTGGTCTGACGAAGAGGCTTCGAGTGCCTCGTATTTGATCCAGCGAATGGCCGCGGCATAGGTGGTGAGAAGTCTCACCTGTCTTTGAATACAGATCCTCCGGAGTGCCCGGTTCTCGACCGCATCGGACCAAGGATCGCTGGGATCAAGAAGGAGAATCACCGCCGAGCATTCGCCGCGTGCGACCATCGCCGCGAGTTGCGCGATGCCGCCGTCGCGACCTGCCCGCCGAGCTATCACCTCGCTGTGTCCATAAAGTCCAGTACAGTGAATCATTCGGCTCGTTCCGGCCGTTGTGTGCAAGGTGAACCGTTTCAGTACCTCCGCATAGTCACGGATCAATCGCAGGAGCGGACTGCTGGGCTCGTCGCGGGCCCGAGGGCTGGCAACGATGATGAGATTGCCGACCGTCTCGGATGGGGCCTTTGGAGCGAGCGACATTGACGTCGTTTCCATAATGGTCTCCGTCCAGAAATTAACCGCAAGCCGATTCCACAATCATTCTATGTTTATCATCGAAGCTCGCTCTATTCGGTGTCGCGCGCGCCGAAAATTGATCTTAGCGAATGTACCTGAGCGATTAGATCCGCGACACTTGTCTCAAGATATTGCACTCGTTCGATCAACCTAACGAGTAAGTCGTCAGTTGAGATCTTGCCATTGCGTGAGCCACTTGCATCCGCCGCCAACGCAGATTCGATTTGCGGTTCCAAAATTTGCCACAGTGCGTTGAAGCGTTCTCGAAGATTTTCGCGATTCGGCCCGCTCGAATCTGCAAGAGTCTTGACCAATTGCCAGATTCCATCCCTGTTGGCCGGAATTGCTTGAAATGTATTCAGGGGCGGTAATAGCTGAGCTGCTGATATGTCGATCATCAACGGTATTACGCGTGATCGCTTGGGCTGCTTGAGTATCTTTTTCGCGAGAGCGCCTGTCTCAAAGAACATCCAAGGACTGCGTTGGTTCATAAGTCTTTCCGTCGCGCAGATGATCCCGAATTGCGATTCCTCCAAGTGCCTCAGAAGGTCATGTGTCCAAAGAGAGCCGGTACTCAAATCCGTGGATGAAAAAAAGATCTCGATGTTTTCAAATAGTAGGGGAAGCCACTTGTCCAGCGCTGACCCTACTTTGTGGCTGGTCGAATCGTGCCCGGACCAACTGATGAAGACTTTCATCTATGCCTTCTCGGGCAATTCGCCCTTGATGACTCGGAGCCGCAGCGGCAATGGCCAACATGGGGCCCGCCTCGAGCACTCACGAACCGTTTCGCCGCCAACGATACGGGCTGAACCTCGCGCTGAGGTAAGCAGATATCAGCATAGCAATATGTCGCAGCGCGTGCTGTACCTTAATTTAATTATATTCCCCCGCTTCTGCTTGAGTCAATGGATGAATTTCGCGAGCTGACGCATGCTACCCAGTAGATGGAATGGCTCGCTTCGGTCTTGAAGTGGCCAGGTTCCATGCCCGCAACTAAGGCGAGTACTCTGCCTCGCCCTGCTGAGCTAGGTAGCTCGCTTGAGCGGGATGCCCGTCTCAGCCGCCTCGCGCAGCTTGGGGTCGGGCTTCAACCCGAAGCCATCGGCCATGCGCGGGAAGTAGTTGAAGATGGCCACGATGTGGGCGACTTCGAGGAGGCCCTGCTCGTCCAGCCCAGCGTCGCGCAGCGGCTGCCAGTCCTCGGCCGTCATCTCCGTCGGCTTGAGGGTCATCTTCTCGGCCAGGGTGCAGAGCGCCCGCTGCCGGGGCGTGAGGTGGGTCAGCTCGCGCCAGCGGCGCTGCTTGATCGCGACCACCAGCTCCGGATCGTTGTTCTCGACACGCAGAAACTCTGCGTGAGATTCCGTTCAGTACTCGCAGTCCTGGGCCGCCGAGGCGACCGCGGCGAGCATCTCGCGTTCGGCGCGGTCGAGCGCTCCGGGCGCGAACATCATCTCGTAGAACACTGCCTGCATGGCCTTGCCGATCCGCTCGTGCGCAACGAGCAGGCGCGACATCCCGCCGATGAATCCGAAGTTGTAAGTCGGCTTCACCCCGAACTTCTCCCGCAGGGCGAGCATCTCGTCGTCCGTGGGCAGGGTGATGAAGGGTTTCTGATCGTCTGACATCGAAGTCTCCTCCACTGCGTTCGGCGCATTGTATCCTGCCTCGTGAGGCGGGTCAGAGGGCGATGGTGAGCGCTGCCAATGCCGCGAGGGCAGCGATCGTCCTGACGTGGTTCCATCTCGTCCAGGAAACGACATAGCTGCGCCAGGCATGGATGGCCTCGGGCTTCGACGCATCGACACCCGCGAGGATGTTGTTGAGCGGCACGTTGAAGGCCATGGTCACTCCGAAGGTACCGACGAGATAGAGCGCGCTGCCTGCAAGCAGCCAGGCGCTGCCGGGGCTCTGCCAGCGGAAAAGCGAGTAGATCGCAAGAACCCCGCAGGCGACGGCGGTCCCGACGAAGATACCCAGAAAGAGCGGATTGAGAACGAAAACGTTGATGGACTGCATGGCGGCCATGCCCTGCGTCCGATCGAGCGCCTTCATCACGAAGTTGGAGAAGGCAAAGAAGGCTCCAGCGATGAGCCCGCAGCCGAGCGATGCGAGGAACGTCACTGGAAGCAGAAGCCCGTCAAGCAAGCGTGTTGATCCTAATCGGCTGCCTCGAGCAACGCTCGGATCTCGGGTTCCTTCGCCGCCTCGACCAGGCTCTGCTTGTGCTCGCCGAGCTTGGCGCCGGAGGCGAGCAGGAGCCGGACGACTTCGAGATGGTTCTCGTTGACCGGACCGTACAGCAGGGGAAATCCGCCCGGCGCGGCATTCGGATCGGCGCCCGCCTTGAGCAGAATCTGGCACATCTCGAGATTGCCTGTGCGTGCCGCCTCGGAGAGAGGAGTCACACCGTAGTCATTGCCTGTCTTGACGTCGGCGCCCGCTTCGGCGAGCACGCGCACGAATTCGGTTTCCCCCGTGTCGACCGCCTCGAAGACGAGCGTCTTGCCGTATTCCACGATGGGTGCATTCTGCGCATCCGGCGCCACGCCGCCGCTGAGCAGCGCCTTGAGGACGCCGAGCTGCCGCCGTTCGGTCGCAATCCAGAGCGCGGTGCGATTCGAGGCGTTCTTCACCGAGGGATCGATGCCGGCTTCGATGAAGAGCGCCGCATGGCTCGCGTCGCCTTCGGCCACCTTCTGCAGGAACGACTCGGGCGTAAATGCAATACCTTCCTTCTCGAGCTTTTCACGGGCTCCCGCCTGGTCGCTGCGGGCAGGAGCCGTGACCAGGACAAGCGCGGCGAGGGCGAGCAGGGCGAGCGGTGTCTTCATCGAATCCTCCTGGCGGAAGAGGGTACCACCCCCTTCGCCGAAGCAGGAAATCGCCAGCCGGTGCAGCCCCTGCGATTCGTCATCCCCATGGCAAAAGGGATCTCGCCGGCGATGTCCAGTTTTCCCTCGCTGGATGCACTTTATTGTATGCGGGGAGCCCTATCCAATCACCGCGAGGGGGGTGCCATGAGAGTAGCGACGTTCCATGCGGGGATCCTGACTTGCTGCGTGGCCCTGCTGTGCGCGGCACCGCTCGCCGCGCAGGCGGTGGGAAGGATCGAAGGACGGGTGACGACGGAAACCGGCGAGGGACTTCCGGGAGTCACCCTGACCGTCACGGTCAAGGATGCTCCCGGAGTGCCTTCGGCAATGACCGACGAGCACGGAGGCTACCGGCTCGCCGCCGTCCATCCGGGAGAGGTCACCGTCGAGGCCGCCTCAGGGGGATTCGCGCCAGTGCGCCGCAGCGGTGTGCTCGCGCTCGATCAGACCCTGACGATGGACTTCGTGCTGATCCCGGAGCTCCGGGAGGCGATGACGGTCGAAGCCGAGGCCCCGCTCCTCGACGTCAGCTCGGTGGCCAGCGGCCTCAATCTGAACCAACGCCTGGTCTCCCGCCTGCCGCTGGATCGGAACTATCTCCTGCTGGCCGCTACGGCCCCGAGTGTCACCACCAGCGGCCAGGGTCCATTGCCATCCATCGGCGGCGGCTCGGGTCCCGAGAACCGTTACGTGATCGACGGCCTGGACACCTCCGACCCCGCGTATGGCACCGTCGGCAGCCTGCTCTCCTACGAGTTCCTGCAGGAGATGGACGTCAAGACCGGCGGTTACTCGGCCCAGTACAGCGGGGCGCTGGGTGGCGTGCTCAACATCGTCACCAAGTCGGGCGGCAACGAGCTCTCCGGCGACCTGTTCGGCTACTTCACCAGCGATGAGCTGCAGGCCGAGCCGCCCGTGCCTGAGACCGGCGGCAGCACGAGCTCCTCGCGCCACGACTACGGCGCCGACCTCGGCGGGCGGCTGATCCGCGATCGCCTGTGGTTCTTCGTCGCCGCCAATCCTACGTTCGCCACCGACGAGTTCCAGACCCGGCAGCGCCTCGACTACGAGCAGTCCCAGACCGCCGGTTCCTACGCGGGGAAGCTGACCTGGCTGCCGCGCGCCAGCTCGCAGGTGGTGCTGTCGCAGTTCGGAGACACGAGCCGCATCACCAACGGTGCTGGAGTCCTCAACTCCGCGGGCCTTGTCACGCAGGAGCCCCGGGTCGGCAGCAGCTCCACCAGCTTGACCCTGTTCCAGTCCCTGGGCAGCAGGAGCTCGCTCGAGGTGATGGCGGGGCGCTTCGCGCGCAAGTTCTCCCAGCGGCCGCTCCGCGACGTGCCGTTCTACATCGACCAGCAGGGCGGGTCCTTCGCCGCCGCGCAGGGTTGCGGCGATCCTGCCCTCGTGCTCGGCGGCGCCCCGGTGACCTTCGCCGTCGGCTGCCGCGGGGGCATCCTCGACAACGATGAAGAGCGGCGCATTCGCAACGAGCTCCGCGCCGCCTGGCGCCGGAGCTTCGGCGGCGAGAGAATGGCTCACGACGTACAGATGGGAGGTGCCCTGCGGCGGCTTTCCCACCTGGAGCGCTTCCAGTTCCCGGGCGAGGCGCCAGGTCCGTTCGTCGACAGCAGCGGCCGTCTGCTCTCCGCCGACGGCCTGGCGGGCCAGCGGTGGGTGCTCAGCCCGACCTTCGCAACGCTCGTCGACCAGCGGCAGGACTCCCAGGGCGACGCCGACGAGTCCGGCATCTTCGTAGAGGACAAGGTGCGGTGGGGACGCCTGGGCCTCAATCTCGGCCTGCGCGCCGACTCCTTCACCGCCGAGGGCGAGCGCAGCCGCCTGGGTGGTGGCCGCGAGCTGCGGTTCGGCTACGACGACATGCTCGCGCCGCGTCTGGGCCTCACGCTCGACCCCTGGAACGACGGCCGGACCAAGGTGTTCGCACAATGGGGACGGTTCTATGAGTCGATGCCGCTGGCGATCACCGTGCGTGCCTTGGGCAACTCGACGCAGACCCTCTACCGCTTCAGCTACCCCCAGGGCCGCGTGCTCCCGACGGCGCAGAATCCCGGCAATCTGCTGCAGATCATCCGGCAGAGCAGCGACACGCGGGTGGTGCCGGGCACCGATCCGCAGTACACCGACGAGGTCTCCCTGGGGATCGAGCGCGAGCTCGCGCACGGGCTGGTGGTCGGCCTGCGAGGAGTCGAGCGCACGGTGGAAAACGTGGTCGAGACCTTTTCTCTGGACGGCGGGCTCAATTTTCTGATCGGCAACGTGGATCGAACCTACACCGTGAACCCGATCACCGGCCAGGCCCTGGCGACACCGATCACCTACCAGGCGGTGCGAGAGTACCAGGCCCTCCAGCTCACCGCGCAGCAGAGGCGGGGCGATCGGATGCAGTGGTTCGGAAGCTACGTCTACTCGCGCGCGCGGGGCAACTACGCCGGCCTGCACCTGCAGGAGCCCTCGCAGCCCTTGCCCAACGCCACGACGGCCTTCGACCTGCCGGAGCTCACGGAAGGGGCCTACGGCTATCTGCCCAATGACCGCCCCCATCACCTCAAGATCGGAGGCTTCCATCGGCTGCCGTGGCGCATGCTCGGCGGGATGTTCGCGCAGTACAGCAGCGGGACACCGATCAGCAAGTACGGGCCGCACCCGACCTCCAACCACCCGCGGTTCATCAGCCCCCGGGGCACCGCCGGACGAACGCCGGACATCTGGAACGTCGATCTTCGTCTCGAGCTGCCGATCGCCCTGGGCGGGGACTGGCAGGTCCGATTGATCGCGGACGTCTTCAACGTCACCGACAACGACGAGGCGGTCGGCGTCGACCAGGTCTGGAACATCACGCCGCGGGTGCGCAGTCTGCCCAACGAGTGCGGCGGCACCGACGCGAACTGTCCGGGCGCCAACCCCAACTTCGGGAATCCGACGGTCTTTCAAACGCCTCGCACCGTGAGGTTCGGGGCCAAGCTGGGCTGGTAAACTAGGGGTTGGCCTCTTGCTCACCGATCTGTTCGGCTGCAGAGACAAAGTACTTGCCCTCTGTGTTGAAGTTGATCGGTCCTTCATTCCTGAACATGTCGGCCAGGGCAGTAAACTCCTGTGGGGTGGGGAAAATCTGATGAGCAGAGCCGTCACCTTCAATCTTGTAATAGAAGTAGAACTGTTTCTTTGTCAGACTGTAGCCGAGCCAATAGTTTTCGACACGTTTCCAGGCCATTGCGGACTCCTTCCTTATGGAGGATTGCGTGAGCTCCATAAGAGAAGACGCTCCGATCCAGCCAAATCCCTCACTCGGAGGTAAATGAAGCGCCCTGTGAGGGGGGCGGTCGAGGATGAGGGTGCCGTTTTAGCAGGCGCACGCGGCGGCACCGGGCCCCGCCCCGCTGAGAGCGAGCGGGGCCCGGGACGGCGCCTCAAGCCATGTCAGGTCAGAAGCACCAGGTATTCGGGCACCAGTCGAGGGGGCGCTCGAAGTGCTGCCTGTACGCGGTGGAAGTGCCGAAAGACTGATAGCTCCACATGTCGTAGCTGCCGGAGGGGGACACGCTCTTGGAGGAGCCGGGGGCGGCGATATAGCGATTCAGCGGAGCATAGGACTCGCCGATGTTCTGTACCTTCTGGAAGACTTCCGTGACGATGTCGCAGCGGTTGTCTCCGCAGTCGTCAGCACCACCGAATCCGCCATCGTTGCAGGATCCCTGGGTGCCATACAGGGCGTGTTTGCCTTCCGCGGCCCAAATCTGCTGGTAGCTGGTCGTTCCATTGTTGCCGTGCGAGTAGTAGGAGGAGCTGTCGGCGCTCGTGTTCCAGTGGGCAGTCATGTACTCGCCGATCAGCCGCCACTTGCTGGCGTCATTCTGCGCCACGCTCCAATCCACCCCCCAGTCCGTGCCGTCGGTGTCCCTGCGCGCCACCAGGATGGCGTACATCTCGCTGTCGCCCCTGTGTCCGCCACCGAAGATGTCGTCCCCGAGATCCCAGTTGAACGCGATGCCGTAGCGGATCTCGATGCACTGCATGGCCTCCGTGCAGTTGTATCCGTCGCCCGGGCTGTAGGGGTGCGCGATGAAGGGGATCCTGCCGTTCGAGGAGTTGGTGTAGCCGGGGACGGTCAGGCCATAGAGCTGGCGCGGGTCGGCTTGATTCAACCCATCAAAGGATCCGCAGTGCAGATTGAGAACGGGAAAGTAGTACTGTGCCAGAGAGAGCTCGAGGGAGTCGGGAAGACCGTCGGAGTCGCCGTCCTGGGCCGCCGCCGACGTGGGCAGAAGCGCCAGGACCGCCAGACAAAAACAGAGAAGGGTCGTCCGCAGGAACCTGAGATGTACATGCATAGCTGTGCCTCCTAGTTCGCGATGAGACTGATGGATGGCCGCTGGTAAGCAACCAGGAGACAGAACCTTAGCAAGACAACGATAATTCCGGGCTGGACGCTGTCTCGGCACCTGATCCCGGGTACCTGATCCCGGAGCCCGCCGGGAAGAGCGGCCGCGGAAGGGCTGTTATCCCCAGTGTTGTGAGACGTTTGAAGCACTCCGCCACCCTCGGTGTCCTCCCTCTGCTCGTCCTCGCCGGCCCTCCACTACGGCATCTATCCGCCCTCGGGCGGCACTCTCAACCCCTATCCCTTGCTCGCCGCGGGCCCCGGCTCGGCCCTGGCCCCCTCCAAATAAGTTCCAAAAACATTCGCGAAGCACCTGTCCTGGCTCATCGGTGGTGGCGGCCACTGGGGACAAGACTCGCCGTAGGTCATGTATGTCTCATGGCAGTTTTGATATTGATAAGGTCGAGTTCCCCAACCATACATGTTTCCATCACACGCGAGAGTCCATTCACCAACAGGCAGGCCCGTCGGGCAAGGGCCACAGATGCACGTATAAATAATTGTATAGTAAGTCTCGTAATCCGGTAATGCGTATGCCCGTGGGGTAGGCGTGAGTATCACGACCAGCACCACGATCAATCCGATCAAGGTCAGGTGACGTTGCATTGGGCCTCCTTCCAAGGAATAGTGTCCGTCTCTATGATAGTACCTATTCTAAAAAATCACCACAACCTTGGCGGCGCCATGCAGCGACCCAATGCCCCGAACGGACGGCAGCGGGGAAGACCGCTGCCGTCCTTCGAGAGCTCAGGTCCTAGCTCAGAAGCAGAGTGATCGACTTGTGATAAGTCGAGTTGTGGATGTATCCCCAGCCGTTGATGACCCGGTCCCAGACGCTCAGGTAGAAGGTGTGGGCGCACCGCCGGGAACTGGGATCGCCCGCCACCGTGGCGTGCCAGTGCGCGGCCGGCACCTCGCCGGTCACTCCGGCCCACCGGCGAGTCGCTGAGACGTGGCCTGGAACGTAGTCGTCTCCCGTGATGAAGGCAGACTTGTTTTCGCCCCAGAGGGCCGTCAGGCTCCAGCTCAGCAGGTGCTGGCCTACCGGATCGACGGCCTCGATGATGAAGCTGAACTCGTCGCTCGTCCCCTCGACGATGGCGCAGGCGTCTACGAACCGGTGCCGCAATGCCGGGTTGGGATTGCCGGGGTCGTGGTGGACGATCTTGTCGATGACGGCGCGCGGCCACTGGTTGTCAACCTGTACCACCAGGCTGTCGGTCGCACCGGCGATCTCCGAGGCGGCGCTGGCGCTGCCGAACAGCTTGAGCTGGATGGTATGCGGGCCGTCCGTCAAAGGAGTGGTGTTGAGGAAATAGCCCAGCCAGTGGTTGTACCAGATCTCTCCGGCGCCGCGGACCCGGAAGAAGCTGCCGGTCTGAGGCGCGGGGGTGAGTTGGAAGGCGCTCAGGCTGGTGCTCCATTTGTAGTCGCTCCAGCCCTGGGATTGGATCGCACCGTCGACCAGGATGCGATAGTACTGCGCCCCCAGGCTTCGCGCCTTCTCGTGATTGATCATCACGGCCAGGGTACCGCCAAAGGGGGAGTCCTTGACCTGGAAGAAGTAGCCGGAATCCGTGGTGGCATAACCGTTGGAAGAGATCTGAGACTTGGGTACGTGGCCGATGCCCATCAGGAGCGGCCCGGCGCTCGAATAGATGCTGCCGGTCAGGTCGATTTGAACGATTTCCTTATCGCTGCAGACCAGGATGCGGTTCGCCGCCGTCACCTCGACGCTGGAAGGGCGGACCGGGACACCGATGGCCACCGGCGCCGACGCGATGGGCGTCTGGGTCAGGTCGATCCTGGTCACCCGGTTGGCAGGGTCGCGCTCGGTGAGGAGGATGGCGCTCTCCCCGGGATCGGACCAGCTCAGGAAGAAGGGGTTCTGCAGGACCGGAGGGAGGACCTCCCGCACTCCGGAGGTCATATCGATGCGGACGATCCGGTTCGCTCCAGCCGTCTGGACTGAGATGTAGGCGAAGCGCAGGTCGCTCGTCATGAGCAGGCCGACAGCACGGTTCAAGCCGTTCGCCACGGGGGTTTTCATACCGCTCGCCAGGTCGATCCGCAAGAGGCGGCCGGAGTCGGCGAACTCGACGACGTAGGCCTGAGAGCGCTCCTCGTCGAGCGCGATCTGGTGGGGCGCCGTCATCCCCGAGGCCACAACTGTGGCCGCGGACCGGTTGGCGTTGGTCAGGTCCACCCGCACGAGGTTGCCGCTCCTTTCGGTGACATAGGCGAAGCGGCCGCCCGAGGTCACCGCGATGTCCTCCGGTTGGGTGTAGCCCGTCCCCAGCACGCGATAGCGGGATCCCAGCCGGTAGGTGACCCACTGGATCTTCATGTCGTAGCCGTACTCCACAACCTTGACTTTCGTATAGTTGCCGGCATTGGTAAGAACGGCGAAGACGTCGCCGGTGACGAGTTGGTTGGTGGGATCCGCGTTGCCGGGAATGGGGGTGGTGCCATAGGTGAGATTCTGAAGCTCCGCGTGGGTGATGGAGCTGAAGCTCACCGTGCCCAGGTTGACGATCCTGGCGCCGCCGATGGGCTCCATCTGGCGCTCGGTGGCGGTCCTCTGCCGCCACCAGATATCGGCGGCATTTCCAGAAGGGCCGAGCGTACCGGTCTCACAATCGAAGGTCCAGGTGCCCTTGAGCACCGTCGTCCCCTGAGAAACGACGGCGGCGACAGGCCGCACCAAGTCCAGGACGGAGACCTTGCCGTTGAACTCGACGAAGAAGAGCTGGTTGGTATTGCGGACGTACTGGGAACCGATGGCGCCGCCGAGACCGGCGGCGAGCTGGGTGGTCGTGGACATGTCAATCCTCCTTTCAGGACAGACGCACTGAGGCCGAGGCATTCGGCCTGAGCTGCGCCTAGAGGCGCTATGAAGGATTGAAAGGTTACCAATGGGTGGCTTTGAAATATTCGTCAACTCCAGAGTGAGGGGATTGGCCGGGCCGGAGCGTTTGGCAATCAGGATTTCCATATCGCCGTTCGCGCTTTCTCGTGGGCTGCACTTGTTCGGCTTTCCAGTGAGGTAAACAGCCTGCCGAGAGCGTCTTTAGCAGGCAAAATCGGGGGATGGACCTCTGCCTCAGCGAACGGCGCCAACCTGCTTTTCGAGGAGCGCGCCTGCTACATCCCGCCGACGATGGCCGCAGCCGCGAGCACCGCCGCCGAGCCGGCGATGATCTAATAATCATGTTTCCGAGCCGGGACAGGAGAAATCACGAATGACTGTGATGAGGGCCATTAGCGCCGCACTGACCGCGACTGCCTTGTCGCTGCCGGCAGCCGCCCAGGATTCCCAATGCAGCACTCCCCAATCGCCGCGCAGCATCGATCGGCAGGCGTCTCCCTCGCCGTACAACGGGACGTACAGCACCTCGATCGTCGCCGAGCAGACCGACCCGAACGTGATCACCTATTTGCCTCGGGCGGGTGTCACCTCGTACACGCTGTCCCGGTGCGGCCAGCATTACCACTTCCCGATCGAGACTCCACAGGGGTGCCCGGGCGAGATACCCGCGCCGAATGAGGCCGCCCAAGAGCCCCAACCAGGACAGTGGATCGAGGTCCACACCGTCTACGCCTCCCAGGTTCGTCCAAGCGGCTGCGACCCCGAAACGCTCGCCTGCTGCGAGGCGGGACCGTTTGTGGTGCGGGCGTTTTCCGCCAGGGTAACGGCGGGTGGCGCGCAGGGGCCGATTCTGCCGCCAACCGGCCGTCCGCTTGCCGAGTGGACAGGCTCGACCACCGGCAGGGAGGCGGTGCCGAACGAGTGCAAGCCGGAGGCGAATTGGAGCTTCCGGCTGGGCTGTGCCTTCACGGTCAGCCAAGGGCAGTTGAGACAGTTCAAACACGCGGACCCGGCGCGGCCCCTTCAGCCGGCCGCCCGCTTGAGCCGGGATTTGACCCTGGTGCCGCCGGCATCAAGGGTCAATTACGACGCCGCTCGTGACTTCTCTCCATCGAGTAACCCCAACGGCGTCTGGCAATACGGCTGGATGCCAGCGACCGGCGGCACGTTTCAGATGTATACCAATAGGGTGCCGAGCCCGACGCTGAACCGCTGGAACAGCCAGCCTTCTCAGGACTTCTGGCTGTCGGTCTACCAGAACCCATCCGACACGCCCCACGGAGAGTCCTACTGGATGGTCGAGCCGGGTGCCATGATTCTGCATCCGGGCCCGCAAAATCAGAAGAGCGTGGTGCGGTTCACCGCGCCTGTGCCAGGCAATTACCAGATAGCTGTCAACTTCAGCCTCATCGATCGGGCGGCTGGAATCGCTCCCCTTTCCCCGGTGCCGGCAGTGGACCTTCGGGTCGTCCAAGGTGTCACTAATCTGTTCTCTGATGCGCTCACGAAGTTTCCCGAGTCCAAGCAGTTTTCCAGGTCGATAGTGCTTGCCCAGGGGAACACCGTGGATGTCGCCGTCGGGTTTGGTTCCACGAGCTACGGCAACGATGGAACGCGGGTCGACGTGAAGATAACGCGGAACTGCCCTGTGAATACGTCCTTCTTTAACAGTGAATCCTGCGTCGAGACTCCCTCTAATGCGAACTGCTGCGTGTGCCCGGACGGGACCTGCTACATCAGCGTGAGTCCGGGGTACCGTCAGTGTAAACAATGACCTGGGTGTTCACCGGTTCGGCACACACTCGGCAGGAACCTATTCGGCTCCGGCCTTCCATGCAGCGACCAAGGCCGGCCAGGTATCTTCTGCGGCACGGGCTCCCTTCTGCGGGTAGAGGCCTCAGCGCAGGACGAGCACGAGCTCGGCGACGTCTTTGCCGGCGACCTCGACGCTCTCCTCGCGCTCGAGGCTGAAGCCGCACTTCTCCAGGACGCGGATCGAGCCGACGTTGTGCTTGGCCACATGCGCGTGGAGGGGACGCTCGGTCACGAGGTGC
>DASUNJ010000251.1:0-3320 GCA_036277235.1 Thermoanaerobaculia bacterium
CGGGACGGCCGCGGAGCGCGGGATCTCCCGTCGGGAACTTCGGGCTAGAACAGGTTGACATGCACCCCGAACGATGGGAGGAAGGGCAGCGACCCCGAGGGTTCCTCGACCAGTCGCGGCCGGTCGGACGTGGGGTCGAACTCCAGACGCGAATCGAGCATGCCCGCGTTCTTGCGGTTGAGGACGTTGATGACGTCCAGGTAGGCTGTCACCCGTCCCTGCGGTCCGCGAGGCATCCAGGTGAGCCGAAGGTCGAGCCTCTCGTAGTGGGGCAGCCGGGCGCTGTTGAGCTTCGCGAGCCCGCCCAGGTCGGTGGTGAACACGAGCCTCCCTTCCGGATCGCGCTCGGGGACCAGCTCCTCGCGGTTGCCGTCGCGGTCCAAGTCGGCGGCGTCCGGAACGCCGTGGACACGGAGGCGCTCCACGGGTGTGCGCGGGAAGCCCGTGCCGAGCCGCGCCGTGGCTGACAGCGAGAGCTTCGCCCCGAGACGCAGGTCTGCCACCACCGTCGCGGCATGCCGCCGATCGTAATCGAAGGGGAACCGGAGCCCGTACGCCTCGCGGCGCGCCACCCCGTACGTGTAGGACGCCCAGCCGGCGAGCCGTGTGTGCGTTGTCGCGGCGCGGCGCACGTAGAGGTCGAGGCCGTACGCGCGGCCCTCCCCCCCGTTGGTTGGCACCGTGGTGATCCACGGCCCGCGCGGCACGCTGTCGGCCAGCTCGAGCGGGAAGTCGTAGGCGGCGATGCGGGCCGCAGTCTCGTCCGGCGTCTCGAGGTGCCCCACGATCAGGTGGTGGAACGCCTTGTGATACACCTCGACGCGGGCGAACAGGCCGCCCCGCAGGTCGCCCTCCATCCCGAGGACGGTGTGGCGCGCCCGCTGGCTGGCGAGGCCGCGCGTCGTCGACTCCGAGAGGTCCATGAAGTGATCGGCCTGGACGAGCTTCTCGTAGCCCGGGCTCTGCGTGTACCCGCCCCAGGCCGCGCGTAGCCGCAGGGTCGGGCGCACCGCCCACGTCCCCGCGAGCCGCGGGCTCACGTAGGTGCGCGCGTTCACGGAGCTGTGGTCGAAGCGCAGGCCGGCCTGCAGGGTGAGCCGCGAGGAGAGGTTGACGCGGTCCTGCAGCCAGGCCCCGAGGCGCGTGGACGACCGCGACGAGTCCAGCGCGTCCGGCAGGGCCGCGCCTCCGGCCTGGCTCGAGGTGTTGTCGGTGGGGTTGCGCTCGCCGGGGATCGTGAAGTGGACGCGCGTGCGCAGGCGGTGCAGCTCGATCCCGCCCTCCAGCGCCTGGCGCTCTCCCGCCTGCAGGGTCAGCTCCTGGCGGAGCGCGTGGTCCCGCACGGTGGAGTCCCAGGTGAATTCGAAGCGGCTGCTGGCGAAGGCCTGCACGCCGGGCGAGTTCGAGCGCCGCGCCTCGTTGCGGAAGTCCCCGCCGAAATCGACCACGTCCGTGTTCGTGTAGGCGGAGGCGGTCGTGCGCATGACGCCTCGCCCGCCGAGCTGTGCCTGGAAGGTGGCCGCCACGACATCGTTACGCGTGCGTGAGAAGAAGGCGCCTTGGGCCCCTTCCTCGGGGCGGTCGAAGCTCGCGTCGCTGGCCTCGCGGCTGCGCAGGCCGAAGACGGTCAGCGTCCGCCCTTCGCCGAGGCGTCGGGCGAAGCGGGCCTGCACGTCGTCGAAGGAGGGCAGGTCCTGCTCGACGAACCGTTCGGCCACGAGGTCGTAGTAGGTGCGACGGCCGGAGAGCAGCCAGGATCCCGAGCCGCCAGGGAGCCGTCCCTCCAGGATGGCGTTCGCGTCGGTCAGGGAGAGGGCGGCGGTGCCGGCCAGGGCCTTCGCCTCCGAGCCATCGCGGTTATTGACGATGAGCAGGGAGCTGAGCCGGTCGCCGTGCGCGGCGCTGAAGCCTCCCGTCGAGAGCTCGAAGCTGCCGGCGGTCTCGGGGTTGAACGCGCTGGTCAGGCCGAAGAGCCGGTACGGGTTGTGGATCTCCACCCCGTCCATCACCGTAAGGTTCTCGTCCGGCCCCCCTCCCCGCACCGCGATGCGGTTGCTCCAGTCCTCCGGCCCCGCCACGCCCGGCAGGGTCTGCAGCAGGTGGAACACGTTTTCGCCGCCACCTGCGGCTGTCCTCACGTCGTCGGGCCGGATGGGCGTCTCCCCTGGGGCGTCCGGCCCGACCGATGCCCGGACCTCGACCCCCTCGGCCAGGTCGAGCCGCGGAACGAGCGCGACCTCTATGGATCGCGACGCGCCATCGACGTCGACGAGGCGGTCCTGGTATCCCGGCGCCCGCACGTCCAGCGCCACCGGCCCGGCGGCGAGCCGCACCTCCAGGCGGCCGTCGGGGCCGGCTCGATGCGTCCGGCCTTCGAGGGTGACGGTCGCCGTCTCCAGGGGCGCCGCGGTCGCAGCGTCCACGACGCGCAGCGAGAGTTCGCTGGCTGCCTCCCCGGGCGCGCCGAGCGCGAGGCAGTAACCGAGCAGGGGGATCACGAACCGCATGAGCAAACCTCCGTGGGAGTCATTGGCGTGTGTTGACGTCTCGAACACTTACACTGTAAGCTTACAACGTAAGTCTGTCAACTGCGTTCTGGAGGAAGGAGGGAGAATACGGACCGTGCGGAACACCGGAGGCAGCGCGCGTGCTCCCCTCAGCCGCGAGCGCGTGTTGCGCGCGGCCGTCGCCCTGGCCGACGAAGACGGCATCGAGTCGCTCTCCATGCGCAAGCTCGGCGAGGCGCTGGGAGTGCAGGCGATGTCGCTGTATCGCTATGTGTCCGGCCGGGACGACGTGCTCGACGGCATGGCCGACCTGGTCGTGGCCGAGATCGACCTGCCCCGCCCGGGCGCCCCCTGGAGGGTGGCCATGCGCCAGCGGGCGATCTCAGCCCACGAAGTCGTCCTGCGGCATCCCTGGGCTTCGAGCCTGATCGAGTCGCGGAAGAGCCTCAGCCCGGAGAGGCTGCGCTATGCCGACACCATCCTGGGCAGCCTGCGGGAGGCGGGTTTTCCCATCGCCGTCGCCGGACGAGCGTTCTTCATCCTCGACAGCTACGTCTACGGGTTCACGCTCCAAGAGGTGAACCAGGGGGTCCCGGCGCAGGAACTGCCCCAGGTGGTGGCCCGCTTGCGCCCGCAGGTCCCCACGGAGGTGTACACGAACCTCGCCGAGTTCATGGAGCACCTGGCCCGCCGGAACCCTCGAAGCTCCCGCTCCCGGCGCAAGCACGAGTCGAGCTACGCGGCGGACTTCGAGTTCGGCCTCGACCTGATCCTGGACGGCCTCCAGTCGCTCCTCACCGCGCGCGGCCAGCG
>DASUNJ010000252.1:0-4823 GCA_036277235.1 Thermoanaerobaculia bacterium
CGGGGCCCGGACCCCGGACCGGACGGCGCCTTCTTCTCTGGAGGACGATGTCTTCGATGTGGCACCCCATCACCGATCCCGATGCCAGCCTGCGGCTGTGGGAGGTCGTCGAGGAGATCGAGCGGAGCCTCGTGGAACGCCTGGACGCCGGTTCCTCCTTCCCGGAGCTGGCGCGCAATCCGCGGCTGTCCAGCGGCAAGGCAGGAGTGGCGCTCTTCTTCGCCTATCTCGATGCGGCCCGCCCGGGATCCGGCGCCGCCGACCGCGCCTTCGACCTCCTCGGCGATTGCATCGACGCTCTCGGCGAGCAGCTCCTCAGCCCCTCGCTCTACAGCGGGTTCGCCGGCATCGGATGGACGATCGAGCATCTCACCCGGGAGATCTTCGAAGCCGACGACGATCTCACGGAGCCGGTCGACGCGCTGCTCCGCGGGATGCTCGTGGATCCAAGGGTCAAGCCTTTCGAGATGCTGACCGGCATCGCCGGCTTCGGGATCTACCTGATCGAGCGGCTGCCGCACCCCAACGCGGCCGAGCTGCTGCCCCGGGTCCTCGACCAGCTCGAAGCCGGGGCCGAGCGCTCGCCGGCCGGCTGCACCTGGTTCACCCGGCCGGAATGGCTTCCGGAATCGGAGCGCCAGCGGCGGCCCCAGGGCTGCTATTCCCTCGGCGTCGCCCACGGCATGCCCGGAGTCATCGGCTTCCTGGCGGCGGCGCGGCAGGCGGGGATCGCGGATCCGCGCATCCCGCAGCTCGCCGAAGCATCCATCCGGTGGCTGCTCGACCGGCGGCTGGAAGACAAGAGCTCCGTCTTCCCCGCGTTGATCGTGCCGGGAGCCGAGCCCGAGCCCACCCGCACCGCCTGGTGCTATGGCGACCTGGGCATCGCCTGCGTGCTGCTCTCGGCGGCGCGGAGCTTCGGCCGCCCGGACTGGGAAGAGGAGGCCCTCGCGCTCGCCCGCGTCTCGGCCCTGCGGTCTTTCGAGGCCACGGGCACGGTCGACTCCGGCCTCTGCCACGGAGCGGCGGGCCTCGCCCATCTCTTCCTGCGCATCCACCACGCCACCGGCGATCCGGCCATGAAGGAGGCCGCCCTCGCCTGGTTCGAGCGCACGCTGGGCATGCGCCAACCGGGCGAGGGGGTCGCCGGGTTCCTGAGCTGGATCGCCGAGTTCGGCATCGGCGAATGGAAGGGAGAGTCGGGCTTCCTCACCGGCGCTGCCGGGGTCGGGCTCGCCCTGCTGGCGGCGGTGTCGCACGTCGAGCCGGCCTGGGACCGCGTGATGCTCGTCTCGCTCCCGCCCAACGGAGACGTCGCATCATGAGCGATCGCGAGTTCGTCCCTTCGGACCTGGTGGTGCTCCGCACTCCCCTGCTGCCCATGGAGGAGATCGAGGCCTGGAGCGCGGGCCTGCTCTCGCCCGCGAACCCCGGCGACGCGGAAGCCTTTCAGCACGACCGCGCCCTCCTGCGCCGCCGCCTGCAGGCTCTTTTGGAACGCCCCGAGGTGCGCGAGGCGCTCTTTCTCGCCTCCCCGGACCTGACCGAGAGCCTCGCCCAATGGCAGCGCGACCCGGACGGCAAGAAGGGGCAGCGCACCGAGAACGGGCTCGTCCGCTACTTCCTGCGCATGGCTTCGCGGCCGACCCCGTTCGGTCTCTTCTCCGGCTGCACGCCGGGGACGGTCGGGGACAGCACCCGGATCGCGCTCGCGGAGCGCGGCGAGTACCGGCGGCACAGCCGGATCGACATGGATTACCTCTTCGCCCTTTGCGAGCACCTGGGCACGGATCCGGAGCTGCGGTCCGAGATCCTCTTCCGGCCCAATTCCAGCCTCTCCATGACGGCCGGCCGCTTCCGCTATGCCGAGGCGCGCGTCAATACCCTCCAGAATTCCCGACTGCGTACCTACCACCTGGTGGCCGTGAACGAATCCGAAGCGCTGCGGAGCACGCTCGAGCGGGCCGCGGACGGCGCCCGCCTGGAGGACCTGGCGGAGGCGCTGGTAGCCGGGGATGCCGACCAGGAGATCACCCGCGAGGACGCGACGGCGTTCCTCCACCAGCTCGTGGACAACCAGTTCCTGCTCCCCGACCTCGCGCTGCCGGTGACCGGCGAGGAGAGCACCCCCGGGTTCCTGCACCAGCTCGAGGACCTCCGCGCCGCGGCTGGAGCGAAGGAGCGGCTGACCAGCGCCGAGCGCGAGCTGGCCGCCATCGACGCGGGCGGGCTC
The DNA here is from genome assembly GCA_036277235.1 of Thermoanaerobaculia bacterium. Taxonomy (GTDB): domain Bacteria; phylum Acidobacteriota; class Thermoanaerobaculia; order Multivoradales; family UBA5704; genus DATMER01. The sequence continues at coordinate 2,234 of DASUNJ010000252.1, forward strand.
GGCTCCGATCCCGAGCGCTACCGCGGCATCGCCAACGGGCTCGAGCCGTTGGGCGTCCCGGTGGGCCTGTCGCGCCTGTTCCAGGTGGACATGATCAAGCCCGCGCGGGAGGTCGTCCTGGGGCCGGAGGTGATCGACGAGATCCTGCGCGGGGTCGAGCTCCTTCATGGCCTCACGCCGGTGCGCGGCGAGGGCGCGCTCGACAGCTTCCGCAGCGCGTTCAAGGAGCGCTATGGCGAGGGCCGGGAGGTCCCGCTGCTCGCCGTGCTCGACGAGGAGAGCGGCATCGGCTTCGATCGCTCGGGCGCGATCGCGGCCGAGGCCTCGCCTCTCTTCGAAGGCCTGCCCTTCCAGCCGCGCAGCGACCGCGTGATGGCTCCCCGGTCGCCGCAGGATGCCGTGCTGCTGCGGCTCCTCGCCCGTGCCCTGGCCGAGGGGCGGATGGAGGTGGTCCTCGGCAAGGAGGACCTGGACCGGCTGGCCGCGAGCCAGCGGCCGTTCCTGCCGGATGCCTTCCATACGATGGTGACCCTGGTCGCCAGCTCGCCGGAGGCGCTCGCAAGCGGCGACTGGCGCCTGATCCTGGAGCACGCGGCCGGCCCTTCCGGCGCGAAGATCTTCGGCCGCTTCTGCCACGCCGACGAGCAGATCCGGGCCGGCGTCGCGGCCCACCTGGCGGCCGAGGAGTCGCACCTGCCCGAGGCGCTGTTCGCTGAGGTCGTGCACCTGCCCGCGGGCCGTATCGGCAACATCCTCGCCCGCCCCGTACTGCGCAACCACGAGATCCCCTTCCTCGGCAGGTCGGGGGCTCCCCAGGAGCGTCAGATCCCGGTCCAGGACCTGACGGTCACGGTGAGCGGGGACCGCATCCGCCTGCGCTCGCAGAAGCTCGGCCGCGAGATCGTCCCGTGCCTGACCACCGCCCACAACACCGCCCGCGAGAGCCTGGGCGTGTACCGCTTCCTGGCGGCGTTGCGCGCCCAGGGAGTGGCGGGCGGCATGCGCTGGGACTGGGGTCACCTGGAGGCGGCGCCGTTCCTGCCGCGCGTCTCCTCCGGCCGCCTCGTGCTCTCCCGGGCGCGCTGGCTCGTGCTCAAGTCCGAGATCAAGCACGTGGCCGCGGCGGCCGGCGCCGAGCGCTACCGCCTGGCGCAGGCATGGCGCGAGGAGCTGCGCATGCCCCGCTTCGTCGCCCTGGTCGACGGCGACAACGAGCTGCTGCTCGATTTCCACAATCCCCTGAGCCTCGACGCGGCGATCGAGCTGGTCAAGAACCGCGACCAGATGGTCTTCATGGAGCAGTACCCCTCTCCGGACGAGCTCTGCGCGGCCGGGCCCGAGGGGCGGTTCTTCCACGAGCTCGTGGTGCCTTTCGTGCGGCGGCCCGCCGAGCGGCCCCGCCCCGCTGCCGTGCCCCGGACCACCTCCGCGCTGGTAGCGCGCAGCTTTCCCCCTGGGTCGGAGTGGCTCTACGCCAAGATCTACACCGGCACCGCCACCGCCGACGAGATCCTCCTCTACGAGATCGGGCCGCTCGCCCGCGAGGCCGTGGCGGCGGGCGAGGCCCGGAGCTGGTTCTTCATCCGCTACGCCGACCCGGAGTGGCACCTGCGGGTCCGCTTCCATGGCGACCCCCGCGGCCTGCGCGAGGGCGTCCTGCCGCGGATCGAGGAGTGCTCCCGCCGGCTGCTGGACTTCGGAGCGACCTGGAAGGTCCAGCTCGACACCTACGAGCGGGAGGTCGAGCGCTATGGCGGGGCCGCGGGGATCGAGCTCTCGGAACAGCTCTTCCACCACGACAGCGAGGCCGCCGTGGACATGCTCGACTCGCTCGCCGACGAAGCCGGGGCCGACCTGCGCTGGCGCCTGATCCTCGCCGGCATGGACCGGCTGATGGAGGATTTCGGGCTCGACCTGGAGGGCCGGCAGCGCGCGGCGGAGCGAGGGCGGGCGGCGTTCGCGAGCCGCTACCGGCAGGAGGCGCTGCGCGAGCCCATGGCCGACCGGCTGCGCAAGGAGCGCCGCGCGCTGGAGCGCCTGCTCGTCGAACGGGAGCAGGGTCCCGAGGAGGCGCGGCCGGCGCTCGGCGCCCTGCACCGGCGCTCGGAGGCCCTGGCCGGCATCGTGCGCGAACTGCAGGTCCGCGAGCGCCAGGGCCGGCTCCAGGGCACGCTCGCGGAGATGCTGATCAGCTACGTCCACATGTTCGTGAACCGGCTGAGCCGGTCCGCGGGCCCCGAGCACGAGCTGGTGCTCTACGACTTCCTGGCCCAGATCTACAGCTCGCTCCTGGCGCGCGCCAGGAAGGGGGACTCCCGCCGGGCCGCGGCCGGCTAGATTTCGATGTTGGCTCGATCCTTGCTCATGAGGAGCTTTGGCGGCGGAGCAGGCAGGCGGCCCTCAGGGTCGAGGATGTTCTCTGGTAAGACCCGCCACAATCCCCCGACGGGAACGTCCTTACTCGCCTGCCTCCGCCTCTTTATTGATCCCATCCCCTCTCTCCCTAACCCTCTCCCCCGCCTGCGCGGGGAAGAGGGGACCGGAGGGATCTTTATGTAGGGGCGGGGCTTGCCCCCGCCCGGGAGGGGGT
>DASUNJ010000253.1:0-3798 GCA_036277235.1 Thermoanaerobaculia bacterium
CTGATGAGCGTTCGTTTCCTGGTCAACCCCAAAGCCGGCCGGGGCCTGAGCGCCGCCAGCTTCGACCTCCTGCGGAAGCTGGCCTCCCGGGCGGGAGCGGGCTTCGTGGTGAGCCGCAACGCCGCGGATCTCGGCGAGCAGGCGCGGAGGGCCGCTGAGGATGGAATCGAGAGGCTGCTCGTCGCCGGGGGCGATGGGACCATGCACCATGCCATCCAGGGCCTCGCCAATACCTCCTGCGCCTTGGGCGTGATTCCGGTGGGGACGGGCAACGACCTCTCGGGCACGCTCAAGATCCCGCCGGATGTCGACGTGGCTGTCCAGCGGGGGCTGACCGGGAACATCCGAGCCATCGACCTGATCCGGGTGGGGGAGACGTACAGCGCGAGCTACCTGGGGGTCGGCTTCGACTCGGAGGCGACCGAGTTTGCCAACCAGGTGAAGATCCTGAAGGGCCCCCTGATCTACCCCTACTCCGTGATCCACACCCTCGCCACCTTCGTGCCTCCGTCCATGAGGATTGTCCACGACGAGGGGGTCTTCGAGGGCCGCGTCATGTTTGCGAACCTCGCGAACCTGCCCCGTTTCGGCGGGGGGATGCAGATCGCCCCTCAGGCGAAGATCGACGACGGCATGCTCGACCTCGTGATCGTCAAGGAGATCTCCCGCCGGGCGCTCCTCGCCGTCTTCCCCAAGGTCTACGCCGGCCGGCACGTGGGGCACCCGGCGGTGCTCTTCCACCGCACCCGGCGGGTGGAGATCACGATCGACCGGCCGATGAACCTCTACGGAGGAGGCGAGCCCGTCCGGCCCATGGCCGCAGGCGAACCGGTGGAGGCGGAAGTGGTGCCGGCGGGACTTAGAGTCGTGGACTGATAAAGCCCCTCACCCCTCTTGTGCTAGCCTCAAACCTGCGAGGAGAGGAGGCAACCGGATGAAGATCGCGACATTTGAAGCCATCGTGGAGAACGGCCAGATTCGGCTGCCCCCCAGCATTCACCTGCCGGAGAACGCAAAGGTGTATGTGGTCGTCCCCGGGATCGAGGAACCCTCTGTAGCCTACATCGGTAGCCCCCGGCTGGCGCGACCGGAGCAGGCATCCGATTTCCAGAAGGAAGTCATCGAGGGCGATCTGAATGCAGGGCTATGACTCGGTCTGGTTTTCGCCTCCCGCGCCCCTGGCCCGAGTCGCGCTACGCAACCCCGGGAGCGGCACCACGGTGCCCGACGTTCCCATGTTGCTGGACACTGGCGCCGACGTAACGCTGATCCCGAAGTCGGCTGTCTACGAGCTTGGCCTCACGCCGGGCTCGGAGGATAGCTATGAGTTGATCGCCTTCGACGGAAGCCGGAGTGTGGCCCAAGCCATACGTCTTGACCTGATTTTTCTGAAGAAAACCTTCAAGGGTCAGTTCCTCATGGTCGATCAGGAGTGGGGGCTCGTCGGCCGAGACGTTCTCAACCACGTTTCCCTCCTATTTGACGGACCCAGGCTCCAGTGGGGCGAGTAAGTCCGCAGGAAACTTTTCCGCCCCGTTCCGTATAACTGGCATGCGCTCCACCCTTGGTTTCTTCCTCGCCCTGCTCGCGCCTTGTCTATTGACTGCCGCAGAGGTCGGACCTCCTCTGGCCGTGCCGCGCGCGGCCAGCCAGATCGAGATGGACGGCAAGCTCGACGATGCTGCCTGGCAGCAGGCCGCAGTCCTCGACACCTTCTATGAGACCTACCCGGGCGACAACACCGAGCCGGCGGCGAAGACTGTGATCTACCTGACCTACGACGATCACGACTTCTATGTCGGGATCCACGCGTTCGACCCCGAGCCCAAGAACATCCGCGCGCCCTTTGTCGAGCGCGACAACATCGTCGGGACGGACGACAACGTTGCCGTCTTCCTCGACACCCGGAACGACCGCCGCTCGGCAGTCGAGCTCCGCGTCAATCCCCGCGGCAACCAGGCCGACGCGAACTACAACGACACCAACGGGAACGAGGATCTCTCCCCCGATTTCTTCTACGATACGGCGGCGCAGCTCACCGACGACGGCTGGACGGCCGAGATGCGGATCCCCCTGTCCTCACTGCGCTACCCTAGCCTGGCGGAGAACCGCTGGGGCATCCTTGTGTGGCGCAACTACCCGCGCGACCAGCGCTATGCCTTCCACAGCAGCCCGATCGCCCGCGGCAGCAACTGCTACATCTGCAACTCGCGCGAGCTCACCGGTCTGGTCGGGCTGCCCGGCGGCGGCAATCTCGTGGCGGCCCCCTATGTCACGGGCCAGCAAAGCAGCGAGCCTAGGGTCGGTCTCGGATCGTCGCTGAAAGACCAGGATGCCGAGGCCGACGCCGGCCTCGACGTCAAGTGGCAGCCGAGCGGGAGCAACGCCCTCGACCTCACCATCAACCCCGACTTCTCGCAGGTGGAATCCGACGTCGGCCAGATCGCGGTCAACAACCAGTTCGCGATCTTCTTCCCCGAGAAGCGCCCTTTCTTCTTGGAGAGCGTGGACCTCTTCGACACTCCGATCCAGGCCGTCTACACCCGCACCATCACCGACCCCAAGTGGGGTTTCCGCGACACCGGCAAGCTGGGCAACACCTCGTTCACCTTCCTGCTCACCGAGGACCAGGGAGGCGGCAGCGTCATCATTCCGGGCTCGACCGGCAATGACTTCGCGCCGCAGGAATTCAGCTCCCACGTGCTGGTCGGCAGCCTGCGGCGGGACTTCGGCGCCTCCTACGTCAGCATGCTCGTCACCGCCCGCGAGAACGAAGACGGCGGCTACAACCGGGTCGCCGGACCCAACTTCCTCTGGCGCAGGAGCGAGACCGACCAGATGACCGGGCAGCTTCTGGTGAGCGACACCGAGACCCCCAACCGTCCCGATCTCTATCCCACCTGGGACGGCCGGCAGCTCAATTCCCATGCCGGCCACCTGGAGTGGCTCCACACCGGCCGCGACTGGACTTGGCGGGCCACGGTCCAGGACATTGGCGAGGACTTCCGCGCCGACCAGGGATTCGTGACGCAGGTGGGCTACCGCCTGGGCCGCTACGCGCTCTACCGGAACTACTATCCGCAGAAGGGCCTGTTCCGGCGCGTCTCGCCCTACGGAATCTTGCGCTACGTCGAGACCCCGGACGGCGATCTGATCCAGCGCCAGACCAATCCGGGAATCCAGGTCCAGGGTGGGCGCAACATGGCCGCCGGCCTCGACTTCGCGGTGCGCGAGAGGCTGCGGGTCGGCGACCAGGTCCTGGAGCGCAGCGACGTCAACTACTACTTCCAGTACGATCCGGGCCGCCGCTTCTCCCGCATCGGCTTCAACGGCTCCCTGGGCGACTCGATCGACTTCGCCAACGTCCGGGTCGGCCAGGGGGGCAACTTCGGACTCTTCGGCACGGTCAAGCCCACCGACCACCTTTCGCTCGACTTCAACGCCGACCGCCAATGGCTCGACGTGCGGGACGGGCGTCTCTTCACCGCCCAGATCGAGCGCCTGAAGGCGACCTACAATTTCACCGCTCGCGCCTTCCTGCGGGTGATCGGCGAGTACCTCGACGTCGACCGCGACCCGGGGCTCTACACCTTCCCCGTGGGCGACCAGAGCGGCTCCTTCGCGGGCTCGGCCCTCTTCGCCTACCAGATCAACTGGCAGACGGTGCTCTTCGTGGGCTACGCCGACAACCGGCTGCAGGACCCGCTCGGAGACCTGCAGCCGGCGGATCGGCTGGTGTTTGTGAAGATCTCGTACGCCTTCCAACGCTGAGCGAAGCGCCCAAAATGACAGACAGCG
>DASUNJ010000254.1:0-13656 GCA_036277235.1 Thermoanaerobaculia bacterium
ACAGCGGCTCGATTTTCTGGACGAGCCCTCTCCTGGGATCGAGAAGAGCCCTGACCGGCAGCTTCCTCTCGAGCGCCTCGTACAGACGCCTGGAGACCTCGTCGCGCGCCTTGGTCTCCGGCAACGCGAAGATCTGCTCCCTTTCGTTGAACAGAATCCTGCCTTTCGCCTCGCGAATGGCAGCAACCGTAAGAATTCCCGTTTCTCTGGTCGGTGCAGGCATGGTTCACCTCCTTACGACGTGAGGCGTACGAAGTTAAAGAATGTTACCGCTCACCGCCTTGGCGCTCTCATGTCCATCCCGTTCTGATGCAGAACGACCGCGACGATCTTGCCGGCCGCGTCGCGCTCGAAGGTCAGCGCCGCCTTGACGACGTCGTACTCGAACCGGTCCTTTCCGATGGAGAACACGGGGAATGCCGGCTGCCCCGTGAGCGTCACCAGGAGAACGACCTCGGGCGTGGGCGTGTCGCGCACGGTGATCGTGCCTCCGGGCTGGAACTGGCCGAAGTCGTACTCCCCGGCGTACTCCGCGAGCGTGGCGGCGTCGGGGAACTCGATGCGCGGCGGTGGACCGTCCTCGCGGGAGGCAGGAATGTCGCGGCCGTTCTGGTGCAGCGTCAAGCCTTTGACCCTGCCCGATGCGTCGCGATGGAAGCTGAGCTGCGCGTCCACGGCCTTGTAGAAAAACTCATCCTTCGCGGAAGCGAAGATCGGAAGAAACGGCTGGCCGGTGAGCCGCGCGATCAGGCCGCCGCCCCGGCGAAGCAGCGTGAAGCGCGCCGAAGGGTCGATGGCGTACACCCCAAGGTATTCGTCGAGCGACTCGGCTGGCAGCGCGACCTCCGAGCGCGTCACCGCCTCGCGCCCCGTCGCCTGCCAGGCCGCGAGCCATGCATCCGGGTTCGCCGCGGCGTTGCTCGACAGCAGGACGACGGCACGGCCGCTGCCCGGACGAACCTGGATCGTGCTGCGGAAACCTCCCGTCCCGCCGTCGTGCAGGTAGGTGTCCTCGCCGCTGTCCTTCGCCTGGATGAGCCCGAGGCCGATCTTGCCGCCCACGCCCGGCATGTCCGCGTGGCCGCCGGCGAACAGAGGCCAGACGTACCCCAGCGGACCCTTGGCTCCCGCGAGCAACGCGTCCGCGAACTTGCTCATGTCGGCGAGAGTCGAGCGCAGGGAGCCCGCTCCCGCGATGGCCTTGAACGTCCACGGGTGCGCCCGCTTGGCGCCACTCCAGGGTTCGGCAAAACGCGACCGTTGCGCCTCCGAAAGCTCCTGGACCGTGTCGGTCATGCCGAGCGGAGCGGCGATCTTCTCCCGTACCAGCTCCGCCCATGGCTTGCCCCATGCCGTCTCGAGGATGACGCCGAGGATGCCGAACCCGAGGTTCGAGTAGGCGGCGGCACAGGGCGACTGCGCCGCGGGCTTCGCAGTGGCGAGATATTCGAACAACGCCCGGTTGTCATACTGGGCATAGGGATCGTCGCCGGCAGGGTTCAGGTTGGCGGGCAGCCGCGGCAGGCAGGAGGTGTGGGTTGCCAGTTGCTTGAGCGTCACGGCACCGACGGCAGGATCGGCGAATCTCACGGGCAGGCGCTGGGCGAGCGTATCGTCGAGCCCCAGCTTGCCGGCCTGCACGGCGTCGGCGAGCAGGATGCCGGTGAAGACCTTGCTGATCGAGCCGATCTCGAAGATCACCCGCTCGGCCGGGGTATCCGCATGCCCGGGGGCATGCCCGGCCGCGAACGGCTGGCCCGCCATCGCGAAAATCCACTTGCCGTCGCGCTTCTCGGCGGTGGCCACGGCGCCATGGCCGAGGCTCGCGGCCCATGTCTTGGCCTGATCTCCGAGCGGCGGCAGCTCGGCGGCGCCCGCCGCCCTGCCCAGGGAAAGCAGCAGAAGAAAGATGAGCGTTCGCATCGGCCTGCCTCCTTGCAAGTTCCAGAGAAGTCTATCAAATCGCACCGAAACTTCATCACCGGTTCATACAGGCTCCATGTATGAACCGCATGCTCCTCTTGTGGCAAGGCATTCCGCCTGCCCAGGAGGAAAACAATGAAACCGTCGTGGAAGGCAGTCTCCCTGGTTCTCTGGCTGGCGCTCTTCGCTGCACATCCGGGCGCCGCGGACGGGACGAACGCGGACGAAACTCTGTCGCCGTACTTCTTCGTCGAGAACGGCGATCCCGAGGTCGACCGGCTGCCGCTCAAGGAAACGAGGGCCGACGTCCGCATCGCGGGCGTCATCGCGGACGTCGTGGTCACGCAGGTCTATCGCAACGAGGGCACCCATCCCTTGAACGCGAAGTACGTGTTCCCGGCTTCGACCCGGGCCGCGGTGCATGGGATGACGCTGCAAGTCGGCGAGCACCGCATCCGGGCGAAGATCCGCGAGAAGGAGAGGGCGCAACAGGAGTTCGACCAGGCCAAGAAGGAAGGCAAGAGCGCTGCGCTGCTCGAGCAGCAGCGGCCCAACGTCTTCAGCATGAGCGTGGCCAACGTCATGCCGCAGGACGAAATTCGGGTGGAGCTTCACTACAGCGAGCTCCTCGTGCCGACCGATGGCGTTTACGAGTTCGTCTATCCCACCGTCGTCGGCCCCCGCTATCAAGGTCAGCCCGAGCCGAACGACGCCTGGGTGAAGAACCCCCACCTGCACCAGGGCGAGCCTCCGTCCTACAAGCTCGACATCCAGACGCGCGTCGCGGCCGGCATGCCGCTCCAGGAGCTTCTCTGCCCGACCCACAAGACGTACGTCGACTGGGAGAACGACGGCTCGGCGCGGGTCACGCTCGACCCGGCAGAGGCGAACGGCGGCAACCACGACTACATCCTGCGCTACCGCCTCCAGGGCCAGCAGGTGCAGACCGGCCTGCTGCTCTATCCGGGCAAGGATGAAAACTTTTTCCTGCTGATGGTGCAGCCGCCCCAGAGGGTGGAAATCGGACAGATCCCGCCGCGCGAGTACATCTTCGTCCTCGACGTGTCCGGTTCCATGCGCGGTTTTCCGCTCGACACGGCCAAGGTGCTGATGCGGGAGCTCATCGGCGGCCTGCGCCCGACCGACAGATTCAACGTGATCCTTTTCTCGGGCGGCTCGCGCTTGCTCGCGCCGAGGTCTCTGCCCGCCACGGCGGCAAACGTCAGCCAGGCGATCGCGGAGATCAGCCGCGAGTCGGGCGGCGGCGGAACGGAGCTCGGCGAGGCCCTGAACCGGGCGTTGGCGCTGCCGGGCAACGAAGGCGTTTCGCGCACGACGATCGTCGTCACCGACGGCTTCATCTCGGCGGAAGCCAGCGTCTTCGAGGGGATCCGGAAGAATCTGAACCGTTCGAACCTGTTCGCCTTCGGCATCGGCAGCTCCGTCAACCGCCACCTCATCGAGGGCATGGCGCGCGCCGGGCAGGGCGAGCCGTTCGTCGCTATCGACTCCGACGAGGCAAAGGAGGTAGCGAAGCGCTTCCAGGAGTACGTGCGGTCGCCGGCGCTCACCGACATCGCGGTCGACACCGAGGGTTTCGAAACGTATGACGTCGAGCCGTTGTCGATCCCTGACCTGTTCGCGGACCGTCCGCTGGTGGTCTTCGGCAAGTGGCGCGGCCAGCCTACCGGCACGATCCGCGTTACTGGTGTTGGAGGCGAGGGCAATTACGAAAAGGTTTTCGACGCGGCGGAGGCGGAGTCCTCGGAGGACAACCGGGCGCTGCGCTACCTGTGGGCGCGTGAGAGGGTGAAACGTCTTTCGGACGACGGCTCCGAGAACGAAGAGATCCGCCTCGCGGTCACGAAGCTCGGGCTGAATTACGAGCTGCTGACCCGGTACACCTCCTTCGTCGCGGTGCATGAAGTGGTGCGGAACCCGGACGGCCAGGCGAAGAACGTGGACCAGCCTCTGCCTCTGCCGCAAGGCGTCTCGGACTACGCCGTCGCCGTTCCCGAGCCCGAGCTGCCGCTTCTGCTGCTTCTCATTCTCCTGCTCTTCGGCCTGACACGCACGAGGCGCGCTTGGAGCTGAGAACGATGAGCCGTCTTCCCTGGGTGTCCTGGGGAACGGCGGTGCTCGCGGCGTACGGGTTGAAGCTGTCCTACAGCCGGGCCGCGGCCGAGGATCTCGCGTGGATCCTCGGTCCGACGGCCCGGGCCGTGGGGTGGCTGCGCGGCGAAACGCTCACGTTGAGCCCCGGCGCCGGCTGGATGGCGCCGGACGGCTCCTACGTCATCGCTCCGGCCTGCGCCGGAGTGAACTTCATGATCCTCGTGTTCACCGTCGCGGTGCTCGGCTTCGCTCACCGGCTGCGCTCCCCCGGGCAGCGGCTGTCCTGGTGGATCGGATCGCTCCTCGGAGCCTACGTCCTTACGATCGCCGTCAACACGCTGCGCATTCTGGCCGCCGTGGAGCTGTACAGGATCGGACCCGTCACGTGGCTCACTCGGGAGCAGGAGCACAGGCTTCTCGGCACGGTTCTTTACCTGGGCGTTCTCTGGGGAGTCTTCGGGCTCCTCGACAGGCTCACCGGGCAGGGCGCCCGTTCCAGGCTCGCCGCGGCCCTCCTGGTCCCGGGCGCCTACCTCGGAATGACCGTGCTGGTGCCGCTCGTGAATGGTCGCTCGGGCGGCCAGTACGCCGAACATGCCATGATGGTGTCGCTGGCCACGCTTTTGATCTGCGTGCTCATGCTCTGGAGAAAACGTGATGGACAAACCGACGATCCTGGTCGTCGAGGATGAGCCGGCGATCGCCGACACGATCCAGTACGCGCTCGAATCGGAAGGATTCCGGTGCCAGCGCCTGGAAGTGGGCGCCGGCGTGGTCGAGGTGCTCGACCGGCAGCCGGTGGCGCTGGTCGTCCTCGACATCGGCCTGCCGGACATGAGCGGCATCGAAGTGTGCCGGAGAATCCGGGAGCGGCACGACGTACCGGTCATCTTTCTCACGGCGCGCAGCGGCGAGGTGGACCGCGTCGTCGGACTGGAGCTCGGGGCCGACGACTATGTGATCAAGCCCTTCAGCCCGCGGGAGCTCGCGGCGCGGGCGAAAGCCGTTCTGAGACGCTCCCGGCGCGGCGGCGGCAATCCTCCGACGTCGCCAATGCCTGCAACGGGAGCCTTCGCTCTCGACGAGGAGCGGCGCCAGATCTCCTACTTCGGCACGCCCCTCGAGCTCTCGCGTTACGAATACAAGCTGCTGTGCGTCCTCCTCAAAAAACCGGGCCGCGTCTACAGCCGCGAGCAGCTCCTCGACCTCGTCTGGGATTCGCCCGAGGCCAGCCTGGACCGCACGGTCGATGCCCACGTCAAGAACCTGCGGGCGAAGCTCCGGGACATCCGGCCGGATGCCGATCCGATCGCAACCCATCGCGGCACCGGCTACTCGCTCAAGGAAGGCTTATGAAGCTCGGCTTCCGGATCTTTCTCTTTTACCTCGCCATCTTCACGGCCTGTCTCTACTTCACCACCGACTGGATCTGGACGACGCTCCGCACGCGCTACCTGGAGAGCATGGAAGAGCCGCTCGTCGACGCCGCCAACCTCCTCGCGAGCCGGATCGAGCAGGACATGACGCGGCCGGATTTCAACCTCGCCGATCTGGAAGCCTCCCTGCACAGGGCCCATGCCCGCAATCTCTCCGCCCGGATCTACGACCTCGAAAAATCGAAAGTGGACCTGCAGCTCTACATCGCGGACGCTTCCGGCAAGGTCGTGCTCGACACGCGCCGGCCCAAGGCCGTGGGCGAGGACTACAGCCGGTTCCACGACGTGAAGCTTACCCTGGCCGGCCGGTACGGCGCCCGCGCCTCGCTCCGGGACCCGGGCGATCCGTTCTCGACCGAGCTTTACATCGGCGCGCCGATCTATCGGGATGGACACGTGGCCGGAGTGCTGACCCTCGTCGAGCCGACCGCCAGCATCGACGCCTTCCTGCAGCTCGCCCGGCCCGCCTTCGTCCGCGCGGCGCTCCTCACCGTCGCTGCCGCGGCTCTGCTCAGCCTCGCCCTCTCCTATTGGCTGACCCGTCCCATCGATCGTCTCGCGAGCTACGCGGACGACATCAGTCAGGGCAAGCATCCGTCCTTTCCCAAGCTCGGACGCACCGAGATCGCCGACCTCGGCCTGGCGCTCCGCCGCATGCAGGAGGCGTTGGAAGGCAAGCAGTACGCGGAAGAGTACGTCCAGACGCTCACGCACGAGCTCAAGAGCCCGCTCTCCGCGATCCGCGGAGCCGCGGAGCTTCTGCACGAGGGGATGCCTCCTCCGCAGCAGGCCCGCTTCCTCGCCAACATCCGCAATGAAGCCGAGCGGATCGCGCGCATCGTGGATCGAATGCTGGAGCTGGCCCGGCTCGAGAACCGCCGCGAAAAACCGGACATGGAACCGGTGGACCTGAGCGCGATGGTGCGCACCGTGGTCGAAAGCCACGAGCCCCTGCTGGCCGGCAAGAACGTCAAGATGGAAGTCACCCTCCCGGACCGGCCGACTCTCGAAGGCAACCCGTTCCTCCTGCACCAGGCGCTGGAGAACCTCGTCCAGAACGCGATCGAGTTCAGCCCGAGCGGCGGAACCGTGAGCGTAACGGTGGTCAACGAGCGCGACCGGGTGACGATCTCCGTCGCGGATGAGGGCCCCGGAATCCCAGACTACGCCCTCGACCGGATCTTCGAACGCTTCTACTCGCTGGGCCGTCCCGACACCGGCAAGAAGAGCACGGGGCTTGGACTGAACTTCGTCAGGGAGGCCGCGAAATCGCACGGCGGGACGATCGAAGTGACCAATCGTCCCGTGGGTGGAGCGCTCGCGGTGCTCACGCTGCCGCGGGGTTGAACAGGACTCGACCATCGACTCCGAATGATCATACATGTTTTCCAAACCGTCTCTACCTCTTGCACTGCTGATCCAGTGATATACTCGCCCAAACTAACGAACGGTCATCTCGTAGCGGAGCTCCCAATGCACTCTCAAGCCTCTCCCGGAATGACGACCGTTCGCATCCTCATCTGCAGCCCCGGCGACGTCGTCGACGAACGCGAACGCGCCCGCCAGGTCATCGAAAGCCTGCGCCGGCGCTACGCACGACGGTTCGTGCTCAAGCATCTCTTGTGGGAGGACCTGCCGCTTCAGCCGGATATGCCGTTTCAGTCGGGTATCGAGCTGCTGCTCTCGGGGAACGGAGGAGTGGACATTGGCGTCTTCATCCTCTGGTCACGGCTCGGCTCACCCGTGGGCCCGATTCTTCGCAGACCCGACGGCTCCGAATACCGCAGTGGGACAGAGCGCGAGTTTGATCTCATGATGAAGGCCCGTGCACAATCGGGCGAGGCTGGTAGTCCCCGGCCTGACATTCTCATTTACAGACGGATCGATGAAAACAGCTTCCACGAAAATCTGCGCGGTCAGTCTACACATGAACAAAAGGATCTCATCAACCAGAAGAACCTCGTAGAGACTTTCTTCGCCGAGGAGTTCAAAGAGACCAGGACAGGAATCAATCTGCGCGCGTACCACAGCTACGACCGTCCGGCCATCTTCTCCCAGCGGTTGCGCGCGCATCTGCAGGTATTGTTGGACCGCATGGCTGAGGGCCACCCGCAAGAAACCATCTGGGATACAGATACTCAAGGCGCTCCGTTCATGGGATTGGAGGCGTTCGAGCAACGCCACGCCGACGTGTTCTTTGGCCGCGAGGAGGAAATTCTGGAAGCTCGCCGAGCCCTTCGCCAACAGGCTCGCAACGGTTGCGCCTTTCTCCTGCTCTGCGGTGCGAGCGGCAGCGGCAAGTCCTCGCTTGCTCGCGCCGGAGTGCTGCCCGCCATCATCGAAAACGAGCTCGACGAGCAAGTCACGGCGTGGCGCACGCTCATCGTCACTCCATTCGAGCTCGCTCCTGATCCCATCTCGGCGCTGGTATCTCGCATCGCGGCCAATGACGTGCTGCCCGAGCTTCTCGGCGATACGTCAGCGCCAGACTTCGTGGAGGTTCTTCGGGGCAATCCCAAGGACGCCTGCAAGCTCCAGTTTGGAGCCGCCTTCACCCGCGCAGACCAGCGGAACAAGGGACCGGTCCGCTTGCTCCTGGTGGTCGACCAATTGGAAGAGCTCTTCGCCTCCGCCGCGATCGACGCACCGGGCCGTGCCGTGTTCTTGTCTGTGCTGGAGGCCCTGGCGCGCAACGGCCGCGTCTGGATCCTGGCCACCGTTCGAGCCGATTTTTACGAGCAGGTGCAGAACGAGCCCAGCCTTCTGAGCATGAAATCGGGCAACGGTCAGCTCGACATCCTGCCGCCTGGTGCCGATGCCCTGCACCGCCTGGTGGAAGAACCGGCCCACCTTGCCGGGTTGCGCTTCGAGAAGCTTGAGGATGGTCAGAGCCTGGCCGACCACATCCTCCGCGATGCCGCCGCCCATCCCGAGCTGCTGCCTCTGGTGGAGGATCTCCTCAGAGAGCTCTACGAGCGCCGCACGAACGACCAACTGACCTTTGCCGCATATGAGACCCTCGGCAACAGCGTGGAAGGCGCGTTGGCACGGAGGGCTGAGCGAGCTTTCAGCGATCTGCCCGCCAATGCGCAGGAATCTCTCGATCCCGTACTCCAGGCGCTGGTCACTCTTGGTGAAAATGCCGACAACCTGTCTTACACGGACCTCGGTGCCACTCATGCAGGTGGCGAACATGTGGTACGCCAACGGGCTGCCCTGAGTGGATTTGCAGAAGGATCTCCGGCCCGCCTGTTGATTGACACTTTCGTCGCCCAGCGCCTGTTCACGGCTGGCAAACACCCGGAGACCGGTGCGGCGATTGTCACGGTTGCCCACGAGAGCCTGCTGCGCGCTTGGCCCCGGGCCGTGAATTGGGCAGAGAACAACCGCGACTTTCTGCACACCCGCGCTCATGTCGCGCAGCGGCTCAAGGAAGGAAGTCCACTGCTGGACGGCGATCCGCTGCTCGGAGCGGCCCGAGACCATCTCGCTCGCAACCCTGACGGTTTCCCCGAGGACCTGCGCAGATTCGTCACCGACAGCGTCCAGGCCGTGGCGGATGCGCGCAATCGCAGTATTCGCCGCAGCCGGCAGATCTATGCAGCGCTGGCTTGTGCAGCGGTGGCGGTTCTCGCCTATATCCTCTTCTTGTCGTACAGCCGCACACAAGACGCGATTGCAGGGCAGCTCGTTGCCGAGGCGGAGAGGAACCTGTCTCAGAAAGACTACGCGCGGGCGGAGATTGCCGCCGCCAGCGCGCTGACCTATCGCGATACTCCCGAGACACGGCGCCTGCTGGTCGATGCGCGCAACGGCGGCATCAGCCTTGTGTCCAGCGCAGCGGAGAACGCACCGCAGTCGGCATTGAGTGTGTTCAGCCGGGATGGCGAGGTGATGGCAGCCGTCCTTGACGGTGGCGATGGAATTCCGATCGCCGTATCGGTCTCTTCTACGAGCGATTACAAGGAACGTTGGCGCGTGAAGCTGCCGGCATCCGCCAGCCCGCCGGATTCGATCGCAATCAGCGAGCCGATGAACGGCGTGCGCCAGTTGGCCGTCGCATGGTCCAGTGATTCCGCAACAGTATTCCACGTCGACCTTTGGCGGCTGGAGGAGGGGCAGGCCGCAGGCCGGTTCCGTGAGCTTCTGGACCAGGATCCCAAGGTCGGGCGTCATTCCAAGAGAATTCCATCCATGGCGTTCCATCCGTCGCAGCCATGGATCGCCACGAGCGGCGAGGATACGAAAATCTGCCTTTGGGACTATTCCGGCGACCGGTCAAGGCTGATCTGGGAACAGTCAGACACGCACGGCACAGCCGTTCATGGAATTGCTTTCAACAAGGATGGCACGTTGCTGGCGTCGGGTGGAGGAGATTACAGGGTGAAGATCTGGCGCACGGACGAAATGGTTGCAAGTCCCAGCGGACCTATCAAACCCTTCAAGCTGCTCAAAGGCCATACTGACTCCGTGTTCGCAGTCGCATTCAGTCCGGACGGCAAGCGGCTAGCCTCAGGTGGATATGATCGGATCGTCCGGATTTGGGACCTCACACTGCCGAAAGAGGATGGCTACCCCACCGTTGGTACCTTGGCCGGCCACGAAGGCACCGTTCTGGCCATTTCTTTCAGTGGCGACAGCAAACTGCTGGCATCCGGAGGAAAGGGCAAGGCCGTCCGCCTGTGGGAGGTCAGCGAAGGACGGCTCCTGGGCACGATTACGCCCGATAATGGCGAGATCCGCTCGGTCGCATGGCTCAGCTTCGAAGACGACCTTCATGTCGGCGGCGGCAACGGGTGGAGCACCTGGTCGGTCCGCGGGCATACAATGGCCACGCGCCTCTGGAACGGTGGCGCAACGATAGGAGCAATCGCCTTTGATTCAACGGGACGCTATATCGCGGCCGGCGGGGACGACGGAAGGGTGCGGATCTGGGATCGGAAACAGTCGTTCCGATCGCCCCTGGTGCTGGATCCACGGACACCCGGCGAGAGCATCAACGGGATCACCTTCAGCCACGACGGGCGATGGTTGGCAGCCGCCGGAGAAGCGCAGGTCATTCACGTCTGGGATCGAGCTCGAGGCTGGTCGCAGGTGCACCCCACGGCCGAAGCCGCACTTCGGCACGATGGCCCGGTCTGGGGTCTGTGCTTCGATCCACAAGGAAGATGGTTGGCCTCGGGCAACACCGGCGACAACAAGAGGATTCGGCGATGGAAGCTGGATGATTGGTCGTTGATGGATGAGTCAGACCAGTTGCACGATTCTGTTTGGTCGCTTGCGTGCGCGCCGGGAGGGCAGCGACTGATCTCCGGTGACTCCAAAGCAAGAGTCGGGGTCCGTGAAACGGAACGACTCGGAGTCATGAGCGAGAAGATCAATGTGCAGCAGGGCGAAGTGAACGTATGGAGCGTCGCCATCTCTGAGTCTCCGCCTACCATCCTGTCGGGAAATTCAGATGGCCGCGTTCGCCGCTGGATACCAGCGGACAGCGCGTGGACCGGATCCAGCAAAGAGATCCTCGCCGAGACTTCAGCGGAGGACGCAAAGGTCAATCCCACCATCAACAGCGTCAGCTACAGCAAGAAGCACGGCTGGGTGGCCGCGGGCGGGGATGGGGACAGCGTCGAAATCTACGATGATAAACTTCAAAGGATTCGGGGCCTTAAAGGACACAGCGGCACTGTCTGGTTTGTTTCCTTCGACCCGCAGGGATCGCGTCTGGCATACGGCGGGACCGACCGAATTCTGCGTGTGTTCGACCTTGACGAGATGGATCGTAATCTGAAGGTAGATACGCCAGAGGAAATCTACCGATCCTCTCAACAGAAGACTGGGCTATCTGTGGTGGACAGCAAGATTGTCACCAGAAACTGAAATCTAGCGGTTGAGGATCGAGAGGTAATCGCGCCAGACGCCGACCTCCTGCGTGTACCGCTTCGCCATGACGCGAGCGATCTGGGCGATGTGGTTGAGGTCGTGAACGGCCCAGGTCGCCAGAAGCTGCTGCAGATTGACCGGTCCGAGCTCGGGGTGACGGCCCGGCAGTGCCAACTGAGCCTCGGTGAGCTGCCAGCTCCTGACGACCTCGAGATTGGCTTGGCGAAGCTCCGCGAACCTGTCGAGGAGCTGGTCCAGCGACCAGCCGGCGAAGCGATTGAACTGGGCAAAGCGATCAAACGGCTCGAACGGCCGGCTTTCGCCGTGCTCCAGGATGATCCGGGCGCGAGGAACCCAGTCGGTCTCCTCGCCATGGATGAGATGGCCCACCACGTCGAACGCGCTCCAGGTGTCGGGGCCTTCGTTGATGCCGTGCCATGAAGCGCTCGTGCCGCGGAGGAGGGCACCTACCACGGTAGGAGTACGCTCCAGAATGTCGAGTGTGTCAGGAAGATCGAAACTCACGAGGTCCTCCCTTCCGCTCGACCTATGTCAGGCGCCCCCCCAGGGGGCGGCAGTATTCTCCTGACGAGAGCTATGACAGCTTGGCGGTCAGCCTCAGTTACTACCCGCGACCCCCGAAAAAGAACCTGTGTATCGTGGCCATCCCAAAGTCCAGAAAAGATGTCGGCAACAGCTTGAACTACCGCCGAGTGGCGCAAAACTACTGCCGCCACGTTGTTGTTTCCGCCTGCCATCGGAAAACCGATAACTGCTACATCATCTGCAATCATAAAATCGAACTGAGGGCCGCCGCCAGTGAAGTATCGGACCTCAGCGAAATCCCGATAGAGGAAATCTCTAACGAGGCTGTCCACGTGCCCTCTGGAGTTCGGCGCAAGCCTGATCAAACGACGAAAGTCTTCAAGTGGAGACGCGCTGCTGGCAAGGTTTTCGGCAATAATGCTAAAGTACCTCTCCTCGCCAACGCCATCACCGGCATGAGTTCGGGCCGTCCAGACCTTTAATCGGGCGTGCCGGGCAAGGAGTTCCAGAAATGACATCACGTTCCTGTAGCCGACAACTACAAATGCCTCGCGACTAATTGCAAGTAACAGCCACAAAAACGAAACCCCGCCCGCAGCCCATAGAATGACTCGGATCGGTCTCTGAGGTTCCGAGGTGAAGCCGGGCACAGCGCTAAGGCCTAGTGATAAAAAAGTTGCAAACGCAGCAAGAATCTCGAGACGAGTCCACTTTCGAAAGAGGTAACGCAGCATATTCCTCCGTTCTTGCCTGTGGGATACGCTAGCCAAGCAAGCGCGATATAATACCGCCCAGCCTTAGAGTAGGTATCCCCCGGCAGAGCCGGGGGCTTTAGGTGTTTGGGCCGCTCAAAGCGGCTGGAAGAGTCGCTCTTCCGCGCTGCCGTAGCGGCCCACCACCACTCGACGCTGAGCCGAGCGACTTGCCCTCCTTCTTCTCGCCACTACTCGAAGACCTTCTCCTCATCCTACTGGCGAGAAACTTTCCACCCCGCGTCATCGCGGTCCTTTGCCTTCGTGAGCTGGACTCCCGGAGCCGTTCCCGCCGTGGTTACCCCCGGAAATGTCAAACTTCTACTGCCACCCCGGCAGAGCCGGGGGAACTCCCCTTGGGGTTTAGCCGTTCGCCTCTCGCAATGCGGGATATGAATTCCGTGCCCTACGGCAGATGCCGGGCAACTCGGACTCCCTCGCAAGATTCGCAAACACATAGACTTAGCAAGTTTAAGCCCGGTTCGGAGAGGTGTCAACCTGGACGCAAAACAGACCGACCGAAGCCACTCCTCATCCTCCGGCCACTCAAGCATCCCGCTCGAGCCCGAGAAATCAAAGCTCTCACGGATGTCTTTCGCTGCCTGTCCAGCGATCCGGACAAGGAGCCGGCAAGATGCCGGCGGTCCCAGGGGTCCGGCTTCGGCTTCGCCGGATGCGGCAGACTCCGAGGTGAGTGGGAAACTCCCGCGGCGAGAGGGAAACTCCCCGCGACGGTCAGGGCCTTTCCCCGACGACGAGAACTTCCCCGGATGTTCAAGGAACTTTCCGTGGAGAGTGAGGAGATTTCCCGGTCAATCGGTACTTCTCCCGACGATAGAGAGGAAATTTTGATTACCGGGAAGGCTTTCCCGATGATTGGGAAAGAATTCTCGACGGTCTGCAAGCTTTCCCGATGATCCGTAGAGATTCCCGATGACCGGGAATCGTCTCCCGCGGCCGGGAATCCTTTCCCGATGGCTAGGAATGAGCCTGTCGGGAAACCT
>DASUNJ010000255.1:0-2657 GCA_036277235.1 Thermoanaerobaculia bacterium
CCCGCGCCGCCGATGCCTGCGAAGCCTGGGTTAAAGAAGGGGCGGAAGCGGCCATGGCGAAGTTCAACGGTTGACCGGCGCCGGTCAATCTGTATAATCACTCCCCTTGTCATCGCCGGCCGGGGTGTGTCCCCGGACCGACACCATTCACCTCTCTGTTCCGCGAAAAGCGGGACTGCAAAGGCCATAGGGAGGTCAAGCGTACCTATGCGTACTTATGAGCTCGTCTTCATCGTGGACCCCCGTGTCTCCGACGAAGACGTCGTCACGCTGATCCAGGAGTACAAGCAGATGATCTCTGCCGGCGGCTCCGAGATCAGCACCGAAGAGAACTGGGGCCGGCGCAAGCTCGCCTACCCGATCGAGAAGCTGACCGAGGGCAAGTACGTCTTCCTCGGCATCACCAGCCAGAACGGCAAGACCTCGCTGCCCGAGGTCGAGCACCGCATGCGTCAGAACGACAAGATCCTGCGTTACCTGACGGTGCGCACCGACGAGGATCTCAAGCGGGCTGCCCGCCGCAAGCCGTCCGGAAGAGGTCCCGCGGCCGGCGGTGCCGGCGCGATGGGAGCGCCGGGCGTGAACGACGAGCCGATTGACGACGACCTCGACACTGGAGATGAAGTATGACCATGTCGCGACCGAGAAAGGTCTTCTTCCGCCGGCGCAAGGTCTGTAAGTTCTGCGCCGACAAGATCGACTACATCGACTACAAAGACGTGAAGCTGCTCCAGCAGTTCATCCCCGAGCGCTCGAAGATCCTTCCACGCCGGATCTCCGGGACCTGCGCCACGCACCAGCGCCCGCTGCAGCAGGCGATCAAACGGGCGCGCCACCTGGCGCTCATCCCCTTCACCACGGACTAGGAGGCCAGCGTGAAAGTCATACTGCTCTCCGACCAGCGCCATCTCGGCCGGCGCGGCGAGACCGTCGAGGTCAAGCCCGGCTACGGCCGTAACTTCCTGCTTCCCCAGGGCGTCGCCCTGGAAGCGACCCCCGGCAACCAGAAGCTCTTCGAGCAGCAGCGCAAGAAGATCGACGCCCACCACGCCAAGGAGCGGGACGAAGCGCAGCAGTTCGCGGACCGTCTGTCGGGCCTGCAGATCACCATCCCGAAGCGCGTCGGCGAGACCGGCACGCTCTACGGCTCGGTGACCGCCGGCGACGTGGCCGAGGCCCTGGAAGCCAAGGGAATCACCGTCGACCGCCGGCGGATCGATCTCGAGGGCGGCATCAAGACCCTCGGCGACCACCCCGTGCGCGTCGATCTCCACTCCGACGTCACGGCCGAGATCACCGTCTCCGTCGTGCCCGAGGAGTAATTCTCTTTCCCTGAATCCGAGATGACGGCGAGCGAAGACTCCAAGGAGCGCCGCTCGCCGTCCATCGACGAGTTCCTCGACGAGCCCACCCGCGACCTCGCCGACTGGGAGTGGCTCTGGAAGGGGGACCACCCGTTCCCCATCCGCAGCCATCGCGGCCCCTTCGGGAAGCTCCTGGTCGCGTTCAAGCGCCTCTTCCGCCCACTCGTCAGGATCCCCCAGAACGACCTCTGGGAGCGCCAGCAGGTCTTCAACCTCATCCTCCTGGAGCACCTCGCCCGCGCCGAGGAACGCGCCGAAGAGGTCCGGAACGAGCACCGCCGCCGCCTGGAGTACCTGGAGGCCCTCAACGCCGAGGGCATCCACGAGCTCATGCGGCACAACGACGCCCTCTTCGCCCGCGCCGACCAGAAGCTCGACCGCTACCGCCGGGAAGTCCGCGACCTGCTCGGCAGCCTCGGCGCCGCGCTCTCCGTGGTCCAGGCGGCGTCTCCTGTCGAAAGCGTTGCCCGCGCCCACGAGGAGCACGGCTATCTCGAGCTGGAACGCCGCTACCGCGGCACCGAGGAGGAGATCCAGGAGCGGATCTCGGCCTACCTGCCCAGACTGAAAAAGGCTCCGGGACCGGTCCTGGACGTCGGCTGCGGCCGGGGCGAGGCGCTCGCCCTCTTGCGGGACCATGGCATCCCGGCGCGCGGGATCGACAGCAGCGCCTGCATGGTGGCGCTCTGCCGCGAGCGGGGACTGGAAGCGGAGGAGGGGGACGCCTTCGCGGCCCTCACCGCCCTGCCCGAGGGCAGCCTGGGCGGCGTGGTCTCCTTCCACGTCATCGAGCACCTGCCCGCGGCGTCGCTCGACCGTCTGGTCCGTCTCGCCTACCGGGCCTTGAAGCCCGGCGGCGTCCTGATCCTGGAGACCCCGAACCCTCTCTCCATGCTGGTCGCCGCCCGCAGCTTCTGGCTCGACCCCACCCACGTCCGTCCGGTCCATCCCGAGAGCCTGAAGCTGATGTACGAGCTCGCCGGCTTCGACCCGGTCGAGCGCCTCGACCTCCGTCCCTATCCCGACTCCGAGCGCCTGCCCGAGATCGACCTCGCGCAGCTCCCCGAAGAACAGCGCGTCCTCGCCGACCGCGTCAACCGTCTGCGCGATCGATTGGACGAGCTGCTGTTCGGGTATCAGGACTTCGGGATGGTGGGGAAAAAGCCCCTCACCCCCTGACCCCCTCTCCCATCGCACTCCCGCCCGACCGGGAGAGGGGGAAACGTTGCCGGGATTGATTTGCTGGATCGAAGGCACTTCGTCGGGCTGCGTTCCCCCTCTCCCGGGGGCCGG